>JAJFMC010000044.1 GCA_021772365.1 Chlamydiota bacterium | reverse complement strand
GGATACTCTCCGCTACCGGATAGGTCGCGCTTCAGCGATTTGGAGTAAAGCAAGGATTGCTTTTTTTGTAAATTCACCCGTTATTAAAAGGATACTCACCACCACCGGATAGGTCGCGCTTCAGCGCTTTGGAGTAAAGCAAGAATTGTTTTTTTTGTAAATTCACCCGTTGTTAAAAGGATACTCACCGCCACCGGATAGGTCGCTCTTCAGCGCTTTGGAGTAAAGCAAGGATTGCTTTTTTTGTTAATTCACCTGTTGTTAAAAGGATACTCACCGCTACCGGATAGGTCGCGCTTCAGCGGTTTTGGACGCACTTAATTTTAGATGCATCCTTGGATTAACATCATGTGTCACAAGTGTAGACACGAGAAAGAAATTATCTAGATAGACTAAAAAATGTAAAATCAAAGACTTAAAGCTCCAGTGCGTCGATAATCTTGTGGAACTTTTACTCCAAAGCGCTGGCGCGCGACCTATCCGGTGGTGGTGAGTTTCTATTTGTTTACGGTCTTCTAGTTGAAAAAAGCAATTCTTGCTTTACTCCAAAGCGCTGGCGCGCGACCTATCCGGTGAGGGTATGTTTTTCATGGCATTAAAAATTGTCAATAACTTTTACAGAATCTATTTTAAACCTGTTGACATTACTAGAAAATTTAGGTGATGCAGTTTTTGAAAACCACCTTGCTGAGCACCAAGGATAGTCACTAGCAACTGTAACAAGACCATGCTTCACTGGATTTTCCATGACATATTTTAGTCTGGCTAAATAGGATTTTTGATGAGTCAATAATGTCTCCCAGTATCTATACCATACTTGTCGACCCGGCAAGGTATGTCGCTGATTAATAAGAGATGCTGACTTCCGGTGAATAGATGCAATAAATGCATCGATTGAAGACGAGTGTTCATCCGAAACAGCAATGAGGTGATAGTGATTGCTAAATATTGCCCAAGCTCTTAATTGCCACCTAAATTCATAAGCACTCTCAAATATTGTCTTTTGAAGCATCGTTAGCTCATACCTTTCACGGAAAATATTCATTTTTTGATAGGTAGATGCTGTAATGATCCATGTCCCATTTTGAATATATAAATGAGAGGGTTGATGTAGATAGTTTTTATAAATGTCAGATGTGAACTCAATACGTCTTTCCATAAGAAATATTTGGTTTTTACAGTTTGGAAAAAATTAAGATATAACAAATAGGTATCTAAACTCCAGAGATAAACTGTTTTCTATATAATTAGTGTAATATACCCGGGTATATTAAGGAGGGTTGGAAAATAACATTGTTATAAGGTTCTTAAATAGAAAAGCTTGACAGGAAAGTACTCGCTAAAATAGAGATTTGACTTCCGAGATTGTATAAATGATGCAGTTGTGGTAAAATAGACTTTAGAGGGGAGAGATATGGGAGACCATACGCCCCTAGTACACACGAGGTAGCAATGTTTGGATTGGAAAACAAAAAGAGTGACGATTTACCTAATGACTTTGTCTTTGACCTAGAAAAAGACCTAAACGACGAAAAAAAGAACAAAGAACTCAAGAAGCTGGCTGAAAAGAGAATCCAGAGTATAAAGGTGACTCTACGAAGCGGCTCAGTAAAAGATGACTTTGATCAATACGGTGTCCTCTTACATGGATACGCCTCTCTCCTCAAGGTATTAATGCGGTTTAAAGCTACCTAGCATAAACACCTTTACGGCTCAAGACCTACACTTAGCGCCCCACATGGAACGCTCAGTCGGGCTGTCGCGTCGGTATACTGCACCGAGATAATCGACGATGCAAACTTTCTTAGGATAAATTCCTAGAGAAAATGCCGCACGACGGCCCCACTGAGTGTTTAATATATAGATCAGAACGAGGGCTTCAGAAAGCAGCACGGAGGCTGCGGGAAATGCAATTTCTAGTATGAATACTTTCGTTTAATAATAAGTAAAACACGTAGGAGGGAACCTATGGGACAGGGTGGAGGCGGAAGCGATCCTAGTGTCACAATTCCGACTTTTTGGAAGTATCAAGGTCAAACGAAACTTCAATATGATACCGTATTGAATGGACCATTTTGTGGCAATCACAATAGAGCCGGTTTTGATGTATCGCAGTTATTTAAGGCTGTAAATGCCGCGACAATGGATGCAAAATTGAAAATTGGGTTGATTGCCTCTCGACGTAGTGCCATTAGTATCGGTGATATGTTTGAGATGCAAATGCTCATGAACCACTTATCGCAATTGTCGGAGATGTCATCAAACGTTGTAGCTGCTGCAAATTCAGCAATTATGACTATGGCTAGGAACGTCAAAGGATAATGAGTGGATTGATGGGTATGGACAATTACTATTGTCCATACCTTGATACCGGAGTGAACTCAGAACTTGGAATTTTGGCTTTGCCAAGAACCAAGTTTTGAATTCACTTCGGTATATACATTCACAGTTTATTTGCTTTATGTTATGAATAAACTATGTCCCGTAGGGTACAATAAAGTTTATGACACGTAAAGCTTTGACTGTGAATGACTAATTGATGATATTTCGGTCGTTTGCATCAAGGCAAAAGGATAGGTAAAGATGTCAAAAGAAAATTTTGATGACTTTTTGGATGATTTTGCTTTGTTGATAGAAGCGGGTTTCGTAGCTGTTAAACAGCTCGACGAGGTCAGTGCCACGCGAATATTCAATGCCGCACAGGTGATGAATCCGATGAGTACTGCACCGCAGATTGGGCTCGGCTATATCGCTCTTAACAAGCTAGAACTCAAAAAAGCGACGACGATATTCGAAGGCGTTGCGAAAAAGGAACCGGAAAACTGCTTGGCACAGACATTTTTAGGTATGTGCTTTTTACTGACGAAGCCTAAGAGAAAACATGGTGAAGAGATTATTAAAAAGGCCATGGAGAAGACTGACGATCCGACTATCAAGAATTTAGGAGAGTTATCTCTTACTTGGGCAGAGAAAGATCTTAATAAGGTCAAAAACCCTTTCTTCGGGGAGAAAAACCCGGGGGAAGAGGAAAAGGCAGGTAAAGAAGAAAAAAAAGAGTCTGAAGAGATGAAATAATTATTTATATTGACGTATATAATACAAACTAATTATAATACTATTTTAGGGTTTAGTTAACCATAATAAAAACTAGGTAAAAAACCCATGTCTAGCAATGAAGCAATAGAAAAAATTGGCAAAATTACGAGAAATAAGGGGCCAAATCCCTTAGCCGACGTACAACAGCTCCCTGGCGAGAAAGTACAAGCCGATAGGGATAAGTTTGAGCAATCGTTACGTGCTGACACATCTAATCAACCACGTAAGGTGGAGCATAATAGTCTTATGGACGAGGTGCGCGCTCTTGGGCGACAAGCTAATAATGTCGACAGAGCCGATCCTACTCAGCTTGCTGAGCAGTCTAGAGGTGTGATTGCACAGATCGAAGAGATCAAACATCGACTTTCAGATCCTAATTTAGAGATCAAAGGCGATTACAAGCGTATCCTTCGAAATAAGCTCGAACATATCGATGACAACCTAAAGGTTGCACTCGATAAGGCTGGTCTTGATTATATTCCTCCGGAATTGATGGATGGGACGAGTAAGACACCTGTTGAACGTTTTCTCAATTTGCTGACTAGTGGGCAAGACAAACTGAAAACATTAGGTGGTGACCTGGCGGAGATGAGTGCGAATAATGCAAGCATCAGCCCGGCGAACTTACTGATGGTTCAGGTCAAGGTGAACAGTATCCAGCAAGAGCTGGAGTTTTTCACGAGCTTGCTCAATAAGGCTCTAGAATCTACTAAGACCATTATGAACGTACAGGTCTAAGAGGGTTGAGAGTCATACAGATTTGCGCTGCACGTATATCCAATTGGTGATGCAGGGGTTTTTATTGCTAAAATCAGACGATTCTCTTCAGTCGGTGACTTTATTAGGTCACCTCTTTTTTGAAATTTCTAACTGTTACATGCTCGATATAAAGGTGAAAAACGATGGGATTTGATGATCATTTTGACAAAGTGCTCGGTGGAATCGAAGAGCTAGAGCTTACGACCGTCAACGGCCGTATCACCGAAATTGTGGGAATGCTGATCAAAGCGATCGTCCCACAAGTTAAAATTGGTGATGTCTGTCTGGTCAAGCGTGAAGGCGATCCACTACGTACCGTTGTCGTCGGGTTTACCCGCGAAGAGGTCATTCTATCACCGCTCGGTGAGATGGATGGCGTGGGTCCTTCGTCAGAAGTAATACCTACTCAACTTCCCCTGAATATCAAAGTCGGCCCTAAGCTGTTAGGGCGAGTTCTTAACGGTCTAGGCGAACCGATCGATACCGACACAAAGGGACCACTTGAAGTGACAGAGTCGTATCCTATTATCCAGGACCCGCCAGATCCGCTTAAGCGAAAGAGGATTAGTGAGCCTATTTCCGTAGGAATCCGTGCCATCGATGGAATCCTTACTACTGGACTTGGTCAAAGAGTCGGTATTTTCGCTGCTGCAGGTGGTGGTAAATCGACGACGCTAGGGATGATTGCACGTAATGCCGTTGCTGATGTGAACGTTATCAGCCTGATTGGAGAGCGGGGCCGAGAGCTTAGAGATTTTATTGAGAAGGATTTAGGGCCTGAAGGTCTGGCTAAATCCGTGGTTATCGTGTCGACATCCGACCAGCCGTCGCAAGTGCGACTCAATGCTGCGTATGTCGGAACGGCGATAGCCGAATATTTCAGGGATCAAGGGAAATCAGTGATCCTGATGATGGATTCCGTCACGCGTTTTGCTCGTGCATTGCGTGAGGTGGGATTGGCGGCAGGTGAGCCGCCGGCACGTGCGGGGTATACCCCATCGGTATTCTCGACGTTGCCGAAGCTGTTGGAGCGAACAGGTAATTCTGATGTAGGTTCAATTACAGCGTTTTACACCATCTTGGTGGCTGGTGATGATATGAACGAGCCTGTTGCTGACGAGGTGCGGTCGATTCTCGATGGACACATTATATTGTCAGCAGACCTAGCGCAGAAGTATCACTATCCTGCGATTGATGTTCTTGCCTCTAAGAGTCGTGTAATGAACTCGATTGTTCCGGAAGAGCATTTGATGCTCGTGAGTAAGCTGCTTCAGGTAGTTGCTAGCTATAAGAAAAACGAGCTACTTATCAAGATCGGTGAATATAAGCGCGGTGCCGATAAAGAGGGAGACTTTGCGATTGACCATATCGACAAGGTCAATAGCTTCTTAAAACAGGCGGTAGAAGAGAAATGTTCGTTTGAAGAGACATTACAGCTCCTTCGTTCGCTGTTCAAATAAAAGCGAGCTTAACCGAATTTTCCTTTCCGAGGGAAAGAAAAATACGAATAAGCTCTCACATCTTGAAGATGATAGAAACCATGAGGTTTGCCGATTATGACCATGCCAATATATCCTCTAGTAGAAGTACTTGAGGTAAAAATAAGGAGGGTCGAAAAACAGGAAAAAATCGTCAACGAAAAGCGAGAAGTCCTTGAGCGTGAAGAGAAAAAGTTGAAAGATGTCGAAGAGGCACGTGATAAAGTCCTTAACCACCGTAACGACAAACTGCAACAGCTTAGAGATGAACTAGATGGCGGTACGACCTCCGACAAAATCAAACAAATGAAGTTCTACCTCGATGACGTCAAAGAAAAATTGGTCGTCGAAGAGAAAAAAGTCGAAGAACAAAAAGAGCAGGTAGAGGTCGCAAAAAAAG
>JAJFMC010000430.1 GCA_021772365.1 Chlamydiota bacterium | reverse complement strand
AAACTCCTGTACTTGTGGGTTTTTTCTTGGCTGGGCTTGTCGTTCACGGCAGTCTTCAAGCGTGGTGGATTACTCCTATTCTTGGTCATCTTAGCTGTGAAATGTTGATGGCAATGTCGACTCTCCTTACGGCATTTAACGACAATGCAGAAATAACCTTCCTCGCCTCATTAATCCCTACTTTCGACGATGCAATGAAATATGCTGTTGTAGCCGGGGCTGTGACGGGTGGTGGATTGACAGTGATCGCTAACGCACCAAACCCTCTTGGGCAAGCTCTGCTCGGGAACTTTTTCCCTGAAGGAATTCGTCCATCAAGACTTTTCTTATCAGCTCTTGTACCGACACTTATTGTTGGGATGGCTTTCTGGTTCTTACGTCCTCAACCCTGTTAATTATATTTGTTTACCTTGTATTTGGCATGGTTCAAAAGAGGGTAACACTGGACAACAGTTTTATGCAGCCGATCTCGACCTCCGCCACCTAAAATAGTTACCCATAGTTGTTACCCTCATTTGAACCATGCCCTTTATTTCTGCCTCTGAGACTCGAATTGCTACCCAATGGTGTTAATTTTAAATAATTACTTTCATGCGAGAGGCTATTCTGTTCATTAGGTAGCAATCGATGTAAAAATTCTAGATCGAATTGATGTTAGTCTATTGGTTAGTTGTTTGTGTATTATTATTAATATAACAATATTATTATTGTTGTCCTGTTAAACTTGTTGATTATTATTAATTTATGTGTAACAATACCTATCTTAAATGTTTTTTGAATTTGAGAGAGGTATCCATTTTCACATGAACTTAATGATTCATTAATTTTCTGCTAACACTTTCCCTCTACACTTCCCCTCTTTCAAACAAGAAAGCAGGAAAGCAAAAGATGAATGTAAACTTCCACAATTTTGGAGAACAAATACAGATGAGAATTTTTTCGTCCTTTTTTAAGAGGAAAAGTGAGAGTACAGAACGGGTTGTAACACCAATACAGCCTGACCAGACGCAAGATAAAATTGTCAGCATGTCAAATAGATTTTTAAATATCATTGGCAACAGTAAAAAGAAAATTAGTAGTGCAAAGGTCATTGTAAAAGAAGAAAAGAAAAGCGAAGGAATCATTGGTCGTATCCACCGTTACGTACGCGACTTTTTCTACGAAAAATGTAAAGGGAAAGCTCCGAGTCGACCAGAAGCTATCAACGAAGCAATGAGAACCATCGGTGGCGAACCATTAAATTTAGAAACTTCTGAAGGTGCAGAACTTCGCGGAATGCACTTTAGTGCGGAATCACTAGTCAAGAAATTGCAAGACTCCGGAATGAAACGCGTCACCATCAATACAAAAAATGATGGGGATACTTCAGAAGAAATTTCTGCGATGGTTTTGGATCCAAAAGATCCAAAAACACCGGAACTCATGGCTGCTCTTGAGCAGATGGGCCTCTTCAAATTGACTCATAAAGATAAGAAGACAAGAAAAACGACCACCTTAGTAGATGGCGTTTGGGAAAAGATGACCGTCGATGGAAAAATCTACATCTTTACCAAAGAAAACATCAGTAAACTGAGAAGTGTTAAAACTCTTTTTGATAAGAAAGGTGAAAAATTTAATGAGAAGTACATCTCAGTATCGGAACCTTTTAACCGTCCTTTCGTACGCACACAAAAGAAAACAATCGTTCTCAATGGCGGTCTTTACAGCCACTACGAAAGCGTTCGCACAGCCTCTGAAGTCGCCAAACTTATCGCCCTAGGATTTGATGTCGTCGTCAGTGAAGACAAACACCCGAGAATCAAAGATACCGAGTCGCACAGCAAAGTGATGGCCAGTCGTGATAGCATCTACCAAGAACTACAAAGACGTGGGGTTTCTAACGAAGATATCATTTGGAAAGGGACATGTTTCAGTTCCGTACCCGCAGTTGAAGCAGCTGCAAAATACGCAGGTTCGCACGTGTGGATCGACCAAGGATATTTTGAGTCTTCCGACCTAGTAGCTGCACAAGTTCCAGGTGCTACAGGCTTCATGTCACCGGTCATTAGACCTGTCGTGAACAAAATCGCGAAATCTGTCGATTTCGATTACAACATGGAGGCTCACCTTCCTAAAATCGAAGGTAAGATCATCATGATTCGTAACAAAAATGACACTGTGATTTCTGAAGAAGAGCATGCCAAGATAAAAAATGCACTGCCTGAAAGTGCTGATGCAAAAGAATTTTTTATTACTGATGAACGTGTAAGACATGCAGGTGCCTGGTTTGATGACGCAAGTTGTAATCAGCAGATTGTCGATCATCTAGTTGCACAAGGTATGTCTTGTGGCGACATTTTAGCTTAATAAATAATAATAGGAGATAATAAATCATGACGATTGTCGACCATTCACAAGGAAGTGGATCATCCTCCTCTTACCAAGAGCCTGTAGTTTATAGTGATATCGATAGCATCACTCAAGAGTTCGCTTTGGTGGGCGGGTTAGAAAAAAATGAACGCCTCTACCAAAATAGAACTAAAGGCGGGGCAATTGCTGGAAAATACGGTGATCCCTCAAAAGATTCTTGGGTATGGTCGTACGGAAGAAAATGGGTACAGGCCTATAATAGAAATAGTAACGGTGACAGTACACAAAATGCTTGTCAGCGTATACAAAATATTTCCGATGAAGTTCTCAAGCTTCTTGAACAGCCTTTTCAATCGAAATTTGATTTTTATAACAACTACCTCAATCGATTAAAACAGTATACCGTCCTTTATCAACAAATGGTCAGTTGTGTAGAAGACGATAAAAGCCTACACCTCCTTAAGGGAACTATAGAGTCGTGCGAAGTGAATGCCACAGAACGCGACACCGACAGTACAGGCGACAAAATCAAGGCGATTACTGCAACAATTGAAAAAATTGAAACTGTCTCTAAGTACCTGAAAGAGAAAATCGATGAATACTTACTTATCCAACAGAAATCTCAATTGGATGGAAAAGCACCCAAAGCACACTTACAAGAAGTCCTCGAGATGATTCTTAATCCCGAAGTAGACTTCGAAATGAGTGCAACGAATATCAATCGTTGTCAAGCTCTCAGTGCTGTCGATGTGAAGGCCGTGCTTTCCGAAGCATTCGGTGAAACCGTCGTCAATGATGTTTTGAGAATGTATTCGTTGGATAAGATGATAGCCCTTGATTATGATGACTTTTATGCTCTTACAATGGGGATTGTCTCTAATCTTACCTATCAAGATGTTCATAACATCGTGAAAAAGAAACAAGGCAAGGCTTATGCAAAGCTTGTAGATGAATTAGGTGCAAAACTACCTAAACTCGCAGAAGATAAAGATGTAATTGAAGAAAAAACACTCTTCAAGATCCTCAATGTACTACGAGCAGTCGATTTGGGACCTTCGTTATCCTCGTCAAAAAAACCATATATACTACAACTGGGCGGTGACCTTTCGTCGATTGAGTCATGTAACATCGTTTCAGAATACAGATCGCATAAGAGTAGCTTTAAAGGCACTTGTAAAGTTCAGAAACTCAAAGAAAAACTGGGCTATATGGAGCACCTAGCGCGTGATCATAGCTACTCGAGATTCGACCACGCAGAATATCAGTTCCGCGAAGGTGTCATCTTCCCACAATACGACGAAAATGGAAACAAAGTCTGTAGGGAAGCACACAAAGTTTTTAGCAAAGACTACATTTTCTTACTAGGTGTCAGCCCAATAAAAGGAATTTCAGCAGAAGAGCATAAAGTACAAATTGTCTTCCGTGGTACCGCCGACCTAGGCTCTGTCGCTCGAGATATCCAATTGAAAAGCCTTTATGGAGGTCCCGGTGGCCCTGAATTTGCTAAAAATCAAGGCGCCATCATCGGAAATATAGAAGGCTATTTAGGGGCTCTCGAAATGGACGATGTCACTTTGGAAATTTCCGGACACAGCCTCGGAGCAACAGACGCCATGCGTATGGCAAAATTGTGGACAGAGCATGCAGTGAAGAAAAATGCAAGTTCTGAAGCCTATTCAAAAGTTAATACTGTCAACCTTGTTACCTTCAATGGCCCAGGTTTTGATACTGATTACAGAGATGTTCTCTATAACAGTATCGATGCTTTACCGGGTAAAGAGTTCAATTTGACACTCCTCACCACACACTTAGATAAAGTGCATAAATATGGTACTTTCTATGCAGGACAAATCGATGAAGAAAAAGAGAAGCCTGATAATCTAAATAGAAAGTGGATTCAATTTGATTTTGATGATCACCTGACACATGGAGACTCCATCGCCGATGTCTACAACAACGGTTCTGTCGCCAGTGTAGGAAGTGCCAGTTATCGTAAATATACCGCTCACAGCCACTCATATTTCAAGGAACACAAACGTGGAACGGATGATCAAATGGCTCCAGTGGAAGTTCGTTACTTCTGCATGGACAAGGGTGATGATAAAGTATTGATCCACGAGGAAAGCCATGATGGAGAAGTGGCTGTTGCTGATATCAACAAAGTATTTTCTACCAGCTTTTCTTACAGTAAATACATGGAGTCTGCTTCTAGCGACGATGACTAGCCTTTAGCCTATGATGCCCCGGAGGGGTGATAGATAGGTAGGAAGATATCGAAAAAATAATTAAGCTTGATTAATTTTCATAGTAAGTTTAGTGTCAGTGTCATTTGTTTCCTGTAAATCATAAAGGCGGTGCTGGTATGACTGTTACTGAGGGAAAAAACACGTGTAACCTGTTCAACTTACCTCCTATTCCAGAATACGGCAGTGGAAGTTCTATCACTCAACTCAATGTTCCTAGAAATCTTAGGATTGAGGATCTGAAGAAAAAAAATCACTCTAAGCTTAGCAAGAAAACTAGAACTATAGAACTCGTTCCTGAGTATACAGCTGTTAAAGTCGTTGACGGAGTGTTTCACTCTTATTTTTCGACTAAAGGAAGAAACCTAAAAGAGAAAATATCACTCACTGACCGAATACATCGGTTGAAAAAAAATGACATTCCTTTAAGTGAACGCCAGCTAAAACGTTTTTTTAGGGCGTTCTCCAAGCATACGGATACGTTATTAAACAATAATAAAGTCAATTACCCAGCAGGATTCCGAGTAAACATTGGCATTACCAACCTTTTTCTAGAGGTGCATACTCTAAGAGTCCAGTTTCTTGTGATACTTGATAAGGGAAATGGTGCAGCTGTTATTAATAAAGGAGGGGCTTATAAAGACCTGTTCTACGCGTGGCCTCTCCATCAAGAAATGGTCGCTTACGCTGTTACAGATATGCGTAATTCACCGAGGACTGTCCAGCAAGTGACCCAAAGAGAAGAACTATTTCTTAATCAACTTAACGGAAATGCGCATGTAGTAAAGCTCTATAGGACGGTATATTTTAGTCCAAACGGGCGACAGGTTCTGATCATGAAATATTATCCCAACGACCTACTTGAATGGTGTGACAATAGGGTTAACGGCAAAGAAACACGTGAATACACTTCTCTAGAAAAGGTGAAAATAGCAATTGGGCTGGCAGAGACAATCTCTTATCTACATAAAAATGATATTTATCATAGAGATGTTAAACCCGAAAATGTCTTGATGGATGATATGGATGTAGCTCTTACGGATTTTGGATTAGCATGTAAGGGAGAAGATACTCTTACAATAAAGGGAATGCCTGGTTCTCTCCCCTATGTCAGTAATCGTACTCTCCAAGCGTTGCTAGATAATAATTATTCAGCTTCGTTTTCGCCAAAAGAAAATGATTTATGGGGTTTAGGAAGCTTACTGTGGCTGTTATTCGCAGAAAAGCCCATGCCATGGTGTTGGTATCTGTGGGATGAGAAATTACCTGGAAATCAAAAAATCGTTCTCGCATTACAGGCTATTCAACGCCTGAAAAAATTACCACCTGATTCTTTGTTGAGTGCATATGGAATTGTTTGGAGTATCTTTACTCAAGACCCAAATCATCCTATTGATATCAAAACAGTTATCAATAGCCTAAAAAAACTTAAAGTGATGATTAAATCGAAGTCCAGAACGATTTCTGTTAACGATTTTCCTATGTTGGATGACCTTGAAAATACTTTTGTCAATTCAGAGGAAAAATCAAAGGCAACACCTGTAGAACACGCATTGACTCGTATTCAGAAGAAAAAAAGAATGGATTGTGCTATATTATAGTTACACTCTAACTTCCTAATGAAACACATTTTTAGAACGTGGGATGACGCTACTTCTCCTGGGGTGAAGGTAGCAATCGGAAGTTATGGGTAAGTCGGATCCGCACTCAGGCCCCGATTGCCACCCCAAACCGCAGCTAAAAGCAGTTTCAACTATTTGTCGTTTGCTACTTATTTCTTTTTCTTCGTTTTCCGTACGTTTTAGGTTTTTGGCTTTAGAACCTCTTTTAGAAAAAAATTGAATATTTTCATCTCCAAAAACATCTTCAAGTTCAAAGCAGTTATACGCACCATCAGCAAAGAGTTTAGAGCTGGGTGGAATATCCAACTTCATTTCCCACAAAACGCTCAAA
>JAJFMC010000429.1 GCA_021772365.1 Chlamydiota bacterium | reverse complement strand
CTCCCCGACCATTTATTGATTCATCTCTTACACCCGCTTCACCTGGTCTTGAACCAAGGTTCGCTAAAGCTTTAGGTGTTAGTAGTAAAGAATTTAATAAGATTCAAGCAAAAGGCGACGATGCACTCAATCTTTGGTTGGATGAAAAGCTGGAGGTTCTTGCTGACGAGTTACTTATAGGTAAAAAGGTTTTGTCAGAGGTGAAAGAACAAGGAGTAAATGAACTTTGCACCTTCTTAGAAAAGAAACAGGCCAAATATGGACCTAATGGAACATTTCACCACGTCATGGGGAAAGCAAGAAGTTATTATCAAGAATTTAGTGAAAAATCGTCCTTAAAAGGAATAAACGAGCATACAGTAAAAAAAGCGTATCGATTCGCCCTGAAAAACCTTATGAATGATCCTCTATCACCAAGTCCAGAAGGGGGAGTCGCCTTTCAATTTGATTCCGATAAGTCTTCTAAGGTTGAAGAGAAGTTCAGGGCCCAGCACTTTTTAACAGAAATTAAAGATGGTAAACTCGAAATTATTTCATGGAGCGGCCGTGCTAATACTGAAGAGCATACAGCTTTGGTTAGTGAGAAGCAGGTTAAATTACCTAAACATCCTGACCATTTAGGTTCTGGCATTTTTGGGGTGGCACAAAAAGTCATAAGTTTCACATCTGACAAGACTCTTGCGCTAAAAATAGCCCTTCCAAAAGCTGGAAGTGGACAATCATCTATTCGTGCCCGTGAAGATGTACAAGCAGAGCCTAAAGTTATCACAGATCTTTACTCTGTTGGTCCTTGCAGAGGTCTACAAAGGGGATATCACTTTGTGTTCAATTTGGAGATAGATATACATGGGATAGACTTCAATCTTGTGGCAGTTTTAGGCCCAGTTTATAATAAGGCTGACTTATTTGCTTGGTCCGATATTTATGATATCTTTTCCTTGGAAGAATGCGACAAGTTTGAAGTTAACCTGTACCCTGGAGTAAATGGCCTTAAAGACATGGCCCTTCAACTATTTGAAGGTGGGCAGAGAATCCACCTTATGGATTATATTCATGGTGACATTAAAGCTGCGAATATTTTTGTTAGTTATAACCTATTAAGTGATAAAGATGGTTGGCAAGCGCATATCTCGGATTTTGGTGGAGCAAAAAAAAGCTCAGAGCTCCTGAGTTCAGCAGACGAAAGTAACCCGTTTGGAGGGACGATTAGCCCCGGAGGATTTACAGCAGGAGATATTGAGAAGTCAGTAGAAACATTGAAACAGTTGAATGATGATGAGGTAGTAGATAAGGGAGCGGTAAAGAAGCGCTGGGTAGAGTTGCAGCAAAAGAGAGATGTCTTTGCGTTAGCATCATCAGTTTGGACTATGTTAATCGGCGAGGATCCATACTCTTTTAAAGAAGGTGGAGATGGTGATAGTGTTGAATACAAGAAGTTTGGGATTAATGTGCCCAACACTTTTGTTGGTTTAAATGGCGATTCTGAAGATATCGTTCGAGGTAGATATGGGGGTGAGTTGGCAAATATTTTGATCCTAGCCCTAGATGAAGATCCTGATAAGCGGCCAACATTTGATAAAATTGTAGAAATACTCAACCCTACCCAGTCAAGAGTAGGAAGTAATGCTCCCGAGAACAAATTATAGCTAATGACTGTATCCACCTGCCTCAGCCCCTGTAAGAGGTTTGGTCACAGGGTTATCCTTGAAATAATCGAGGCAGTGTTGAATATCCCGCACTAGGGCATCACCAAGATCCCTGCTGACTCCGTGACGAACGAGGATGCGCATCACAACGAGGTCTTCACGATCTGCTGGCATGGCATAAGCTGCAATCTGCCAGCCGCGACTGCGTACGCGGTCGGATAGGTCGTAAAGGGTAAATCCATGCTCCACCCCTTCTTTCAACGACCACGAAACTGCGGGAATTCCCCCTCGGCCGTCATAAATAATCTCGAAGGGGCCCATCTCTGCCAATTGGTCTGAAATATATTTCGTCGTGTCGTAGCATGCGTGATGAATCTTCCTATATCCTTCTCTACCAAGGCGGAGAAAATTGTAGTACTGAGCAACAATTTGACCACCGGGTCGCGAGAAATTCAGCGCAAACGTCGGCATGTCGCCTCCAAGATAATTTACTCTGAATATTAGGTCTTCAGGAAGCTCCTCGCGATCACGCCAGATAATCCATCCCACACCGAGTGGCGACAGTCCAAATTTATGACCTGAGGCATTAATTGATTTGACCCGCTGCAAACGAAAATCCCACTCGAGGTCTGGTTCTATAAAGGGGGCAATAAAACCGCCACTGGCAGCGTCGACGTGAACGGGGATATCCAGTCCCGTTTCATCTTGTAATTTGTCGAGCGCTACACAGACGGCTCTAACGGGTTCGTACTGACAGGTAAAGGTCACCCCAAGGGTTGGAACGACGGCTATAGTATTCTCATCGCATCTTTTCACTGCTTCTTCAGGAGTCATTATCAGACGGTCTTTCTCCATAGGGATCTCGCGGATCTCTACATCCCAGTATCTAGCAAATTTATGCCAGCATACTTGTACGGGTCCGGTCACGATGTTTGGCTTATCAGTCGATTTTCCTTGTGTTTTCATCCTCTCTCGCCATTTCCACTTGAGAGCCATTCCACCGAGCATGGCAGCTTCACTCGATCCTGTTGTCGAACATCCTATGGCGTTTTGCGAGTCGGGGGTATTCCATAAATCGGCAAGCATGTGTACGCAGCGAGATTCGATCTCTGCAGTTTGGGGGTACTCATCTTTATCAATCATGTTTTTGTCGATACATTCATCGAGAAGGCGATGAACCTCAGGTTCTACCCATGTCTGACAAAAGGTAGCGAGGTTTTGGCGTGAGTTGCCGTCTAGCATCAACTCGTC
>JAJFMC010000428.1 GCA_021772365.1 Chlamydiota bacterium | reverse complement strand
TCTCAAAGCCAAAATCCCAAATTCTGAATCACGATCGGTATAGATCGCGAAGCGATGATCCGTTTAATTATTCAGGAAGGAATTCGATGACACATTTTTGTGCATTATCACCAACTCTTTTATTACTTCTGATGATACGGGTATATCCACCCTGTCTTGCACTAAAACGTGTTCCAAGTTCTCCGAATAATTTTTCGATAACTTTTCTGTCGTCGTTAAGGCGTTTATCATTACCTTCACGAGTGATACGTGCCTCTTTTGAGGTCAGTGAGTTATATCTAACCATTAGAGCTGCAATCGCTTTACGTCTAGCGCTGAGGTCGTTACGCTTTGCTAGAGTGATCATTTTGTCAGCATGACGACGCAATTCCTTGGCCTTTTCAATCGTAGTGACGATGCTCTCGTTGTTAATCAAAGACTTAAGCATGTTTGCAATCATACAGCGTTTGTGTGAAGTTGTCCTTCCTAGTTTTGCTGTATCTTTTCTATGTCTCATGATGAATATTCCTATATCTTCTATTATGTAGGGATTAACTACATAGATGTTAGTTCTTGCTTATTTTTCATTTCTTGAACTTTCTCTTGAAGTTCTTTTACACGCTCTTTGACGTTGTCAAGAGTGATCCCGAATTTGGACAAGTCCATTCCGAGATGTAGTCCCATATCGTGAAGTTTTGCTTTGATTTCATTAAGCGACTTCTTACCGAAATTTCTAAAGTCAAGCATCTTCCTTTCAGGGATAATGACAAGTTCAGCAATTGTTTCGATATTTGCACCGCTTAGGCAATTTGTTGAACGAACGGACAGTTCAATTTCCTCGATACGAAGAGAAAGTTTTTCGATAAGTTCATCAGAATCGCTGTCTCCGTCACCACCTTCTTCATCGTAATTCACTTCATGCTCTTGGAGCTGATCAAATACGTGAAAGTGTTTCATAGCGATTTGTGAAGAGAAGTTAACAGCTTCAGAAGGAGTGACCCTACCATCTGTTTGCACTTCAACAATCAGCCGATCGAAATCTGTATCTTGTCCAACACGAGTATTCTCTACATGGTAACTAACAATAGTTACAGGTGAGAATGCTGTATCTATAAGGATTTCCTCTGTTGTTTTGTCAGGAACAACATGACGTTCGGAAGGAACATATCCTCGGCCGAAACCAACGCGTAGGTCGATTTGGCGTTTCATTGGCTTCGTCACAGTGAATAGTTCGAGATTTGGGTTAATCACTTCGAAGTAACTATCTTGGATAACATCACCAATAGTTATGGTGACCTGGCCACCGTTGGAGTCAATCTGTTCTTGAGTGACTTCAACAATAGACGTTAAAATTCTATGTTGACGAGAGTTAGCTTCTTCAATAGTCGGGAGTTTTCGTAGTAGTGCACCTTTGAAATTAAGGATAATATTTGTCATATCTTCAATAATGCCATCAATAGCGGTGTATTCGTGTGGAACGCCTTCGATGCATAGAGAGATGATGGCAGGTGCTTCTAATGAAGAAAGCATCATTCTTCGCATGGAGTTACCAATGGTATGACCAAAGCCACGCTCAAAAGGCTCGGCTATGAAGCGACCAAATGATTTTGTTGCGTCTTTTTCATCCAATTTAATCTTGTTAGGCAACTCAAATTTGCCATACTTTACGGACATGAACTTTCTCCTAATGGTGATGGATAGTTACCGTTAAATACACTAATTTTAAACACGTCTTCTTTTGCGTGGTCTGCATCCGTTGTGTGGAACGGGAGTTTTGTCTTTAATTGACAATATATTTAGTCCTGCACTTTGCAGTCCACGAACGGCAGATTCACGACCTGCACCAGGTCCTCTAAGGTTAACTTCTACCTCTTTCATTCCGAATTCCATGGCACGTCTTCCTGCATCTTGAGCAACAAGTGTACCCGCGAAAGCGGAGGATTTTCTGGAACCAGAGAAGTTAGTTTTTCCGGCCGATGCCCACGCGACAACTTTACCAGTTAGGTCGGTGATCGTCACGATTGTATTGTTAAACGTTGCTTTAACATGCGCGATACCGACTGGGATATGTGCATTAGCTTTTCTTCTAGTTTTAACAGTTTTTTTATTTTGTTCTTTTGCCACTATTTCGTGCTCCTATTTCTTATTTTTTCCTGTTAGCAACCGTTTTGACTCTACCTTTTCGTGTTCTCGCATTTGTTTGCGTGCGTTGTCCTCTAACGGGCAAGCCTTGACGGTGTCTTAAACCGCGGTAAGAATGGATGCTGATCAAACGTTTAATATTATTTTGAACTTGTCTTCTTAGGTCACCTTCAACAACATATTGTGATTGTAGCAGACTGTTGATTCGAGCGATATCATCTGGTGTAAGGTCTGCAGCTTTCATATCTGGGCTTAGACCTAACTTATCGATAATTTCAACAGAAATATTAGGTCCTATACCGTAAATGTATGTAAGGGCGATAATTAGGCGTTTCCTATCTGGTATATCTATACCAATGACTCTAGGCATTGATTTCTCCTATAAATTTCTCAATATAACTTATATAAGTTAGCATAGTTGTTAATTTTAATTCAATAAAAGGGTGCGGAAAATGCTTTTTACCTTCCACGAATTTTTCCTTTCTTCATAAAACCGTCATATCTTTTCATAAGCATATGAGATTCTATCTGTTTCATTGTATCTAAGACAACTCCAACAAGGATCAATAGAGCTGTACCACCGAAAAAATAGCTGATCGTTTGAGGTACACCGAGAAAACGGCTAACAATATTTGGTAGTATAGCAATGAGTGCGAGGAATAGAGCACCTAGCAGGGTGATACGATTCATCGTTGCTTCAAGGTATTCTTGTGTTGGCTTTCCTTGCCTGATTCCAGGGATAAAAGCACCGTTTTTCTTCATATCGGAAGCTATTTGGTCTGGATGGAACTGTGTTGCTGTCCAGAAATATGTAAATCCTACGATGAGGAGAACAAACATTAACAGGTATGCAGTAGATCCTGGAGCAAACCAACTAGCGACAGTACCGATCCAGTTTCCAGTACCAACGAATGCTCCCAGAGTTGCGGGAAACATCAGTAGTGAAGAGGCGAAAATCACAGGGATGACGCCGGCATAATTAACTTTTAGTGGGATGTATGAGTTACCACCTTGTGATTCCTTACGCCCTACGACGCGTCTTGCGTGTTGCAGTGGAATACGCCTATGCCCTTGAATAATCAAGATCGTCCCGATGGTAACGAACACGAAAACGGCTAGTAAGACGGCGACGCTAGCAAAATTCATCTGTCCCGGTTGCTGTGAGTCTATGTTCAACTGTTGTGTGATCATTCCGATAGCTGTTGGGAGTTGTGACAAAATACCAAGGGTAATGATCAAGCTCATCCCGTTACCTATTCCCCTTTCAGTGATCTGTTCTCCTACCCACATAAGGAAGATTGTACCCGTTGTCATAGTGGAGATTACGAGTACAAAAAAGAGAAACGGCATGCCGAACATCTGGAAGTCAAGAAGTTCGCCAGTAATGATTCCCGGTCTACTCATATTCATTTGCAGAGCGTAGCGAGCAAAAGTCGCTGACTGTATAAATGATAGAGCTAAAGTCATCATACGGATGATTTTATTAAGTTTTCGTTTACCCTGTTCTTGATTTTCGCGCATTTCCCGTTGTAGCGACGGAATAGTCGCTACAAGGAGTTGGGCAATAATCGAAGCAGAAATGTATGGTACAACGCCGAGGGCTATAACGGTCATCTGCGAGAAGGCACCACCTGAAAAGATATTAACCATCTGAAAGATGTTCTGACTTCCACCCATTGCTTGTTGAAAGTATGCCAGTGCGATATCTCCATTGATACCAGGAACGGGGACAAACCCCCCAACACGGCATACACACAACATCATGAGTGTAAACAATATTTTGGAGCGTAATTCAGAAACTTGTAAGACTCGTTGTAGACCCTGCAGCATAATTGTTACCCATACTTGTGATTCTAGTCATAGAGTTTAGTGTAAAACCTAATACTAAACAACAGTGTATTCGATATTCGCTTGTTGCAGCTTGTTCTTTGCTCCGTCTGAAAAATCTAGTGCTTCGATTGTGACCTTTTTCGTTAGTTCACCATTTCCCAGGATTTTTACGCCGTGGGATTGTCCTTTGATGTAGCCATGCTGACGGAGGGTTTCTAAGTTAACCACTTCGCCATCTTCATACATCTCGCTGATTAGTTCTAGGTTAATCGAATCAAGTCTTTTTCGAAATCTAGCGTTGCTAAAACCACGAGTAGGTAATTTCATATAAAGGGGAAATTGTCCACCTTCATACCCATATCTCCTCTTGTATCCAGATCTAGCGCCTTGCCCTTTCTGTCCTCTTCCGCAAGTTTTACCTGCACCGGAAGAAATTCCACGACCAACACGTCTAACATTTGTTTTACGTCTAGAAGTATTTTTTAAATTAGAGAGTGAAACCATAATTATTGACCTCTTGAATTCCGTACCGACTCACGACTACGCAGTTGCGATAAAGCTTTGAAAGTCGCTTTTACTAAATTAATCGGGTTGTTACCCCCTAGGCTTTTTGCCATCACATCTTTAATGCCAGCCATCTCAAGGACGTCACGAATTTTTGAACCAGCAATCAGTCCACCGCCACGAGGGACAGGGCGAAGGAGAACGCATGCTCCATCCCATTCCACTTGAATTTCGTGAGGGATAGTTGTTCCTTCCATCGGGAATTTTTGCATGTTCTTACGTGCGTTTTCACCACCTTTCTTGATGGCATCGGTCAATTCGTTGGCTTTGGCGAAACCGTAGCCTACTTTACCTTTTCCATCACCAGCAAGGATGAGTGCAGAGAACGAGAATTTTCTTCCACCTTTAACGACCTTGGAACATCTGTTGATGAAAAGGACCTTTTCGGTGATATCGCTCTGTACTTTATCTTTATGTTGTTCGTTATGCTTTGCCATTAATCAATCCCTTTTTAGAACTGTAAACCATTTTCTCTTGCTGCGTTTGCTAACTCAGCAAGAACACCATGGTATTTATTGGGTCCACGATCGAAGATTACCTCACGGATATTATTCTCGTTAGCAATTTGAGCGATACGTACACCGAGTTTTGCAGCAGAGTTTTTATCTCTCTTGTTAAACTCGGTTTTTCTAAATTCCTTAGAAAGAGTTGAGGTAGAACCGATGGTTACACCGTCTTCATCGTTGATGAGTTGTACATGAATGTGGTTGTTTGATTTGACAACACACAATCTTGGTTTAATGCTAGAACCACGTAGCTTTCTACGTACCCGCATCGTTCGACTTAACTTTTGACGTCTTGAATTATCATGTCGTTTATTCATATAAATCTTCTCACACAATGTGATTGTTTTAATTATCTAGAAGCAGTTTTACCAGCTTTTCTTCTTACATATTCACCTTTATACCTAATCCCCTTACCCTGGTAAGGTTCTGGTGGTCTCAGGCTTCTAATATCTGCTGCGAACTGTCCAACGCGTTGTTTGTCGATACCGGTGATACAGATCGAGGTGTTCTTTTCTACAGCAACAGAAATGCCTTCAGGGATCGGTAATAACGTTGGGTGTGAAAAACCGACTTGTACGTCTAGACTATTGCCTTTGACTGCAGCACGGTAACCGACACCGATCATTTCTAGTTTTTTCTCAAAACCTTGAGTGGTTCCAACGACCATGTTATAAATAAGCGATCGATAGAGTCCGTGGAATGCACTAGCATTTTCCGTAGACTGATCGACCGATACAACAACTAGGCTATCGGTAATAGCAAGGTTGACAGATTCAAGGATACTTTGTGTAAGTAGTCCTTTTGGTCCTTTAACAGTAACTTCATTATTAGCTACTTTGACTTCTACCCCTTTCGGTAGTGGAATTGGTAGATTACCTTTACGTGACATTGAAAACTCCTATAATTACCAAACCATGCAAAGCAGCTCGCCGCCGACTTTTTGTTTTTTAGCTTCAATTCCTGCCAACACACCTTTCGATGTTGATACGATAGATAATCCGAGACCACCGTAAAAAGACGGGATATCATCATGCTTCACATACCTGCGAAGTCCAGGTCTGGAAATTCGCTTCATTTGTTGGATGACAGGTGTACGATTTTGGCGATATTTCAAGAAGACTCTAATGGTACCACGATGGTTGTCATCTTTTTTAACCAAAAAATCTTCTACAAAACCTTGATCCTTAAGAATACCTGCAATACTTTGTTTCATTTTGCTCCAAGGGGCATCAACAAAGCGCTTTTCAGCTTTACTAGCATTACGTATTCTCGTCAGGAAATCGGCTACTGGATCACTCATTGCCATGATCTCTTCTCCTATTATTAAGCTGCTACCACAATTGGTAAATTTTTAAACGGTAACCCGAGCAATCTTAATAGCTCGACACATTCTTCATCAGTCATTGCACTTGTTACAAATGTGATATTCATACCTTGTGCTCTCTTGACCTTGTCGAGGTCTAGTTCAGGGAAAACCTGATGATCATCAATACCTAAAGTATAGTTACCTCTGCCATCACATTTGATGCTAAACCCTCTAAAGTCGCGAATACGTGGACATACGATGTTGAAAAAGCGGTCCATAAAGTCGTACATTCTGGCACCACGCATTGTGGCTTTCACACCGATGGGCTGCCCTTGGCGCAACTTAAAGTTAGAGATTGACAAACGAGCTTTGGTCAAAATTGGCTTTTGTCCGCAGATCAGTGTCAATTCATTCAAGCAATCTTGGATGGCATTTTTATCTTTAATAACTTCAGCGATCCCCATATTTATGATGATCTTTTCGACTTTCGGGATATTCGATACGTTCTTATATCCAAACTTCTCAAGAAGTTGTTTTTTGATATCTCTGTTAAATCTTTCTTTTAGTCGTGACATTTTACTGTTTCGCTCTTTTAGTTGTTATGCTTTTTAAGTGAACGGTAAGTAACTTCAGCATCGTCTTTCTTGTAGTAGAGTTGACGTTCACCTGCTTCGTCAGTTTTAATTTTCAACTTGACAGGTTGATCTTCATCGACGCATATCATAAGGTTAGAAATATGAATTGGTTTTTCCAATTCAATGATTCCACCCTGTGGCATCTGTTCAGATCGACGCATGTGTTTCTTTTTGACGTTCAATCCTTGAACGACAACTTTCTCAGCATCTACTGACAATACAGTACCTGTCTGGCCTTTGTAGTTTCCGGTGATCGCCATAACGGTATCACCTTTACGGATTTTTTTACTGACGCGTTTAACGCTTTTATCTTTCCTATTCACTAGATCACCTCCGGCGCTAATGAAGCGATTTTCAGAAAACCACGATCACGAACTTCACGAGCAACGGGCCCGAAAATACGTGAACCGCGAGGATTTAGCTTATCGTCGATGATGACACAGCTATTGGTGTCGAAACGAAGCTTCGATCCATCTTTTCGTTTGATATATTTCTTTGTACGAACGATAACACATTTGACGATGTCGCCTTTTTTCACGGAACCATCAGGAGACGCGGCTTTTACTGAGCAAACGATGATATCTCCGACATGAGCGTAGCGACGCTTGGAACCACCGAGTACTTTAAAACAACGTACTCGTTTTGCTCCTGTGTTATCGGCTACTTCTAATTCTGATTCTTGTTGAATCATTTTTAACTCACTCCAACAATTGGGTTATTCTTACATCTTCCTTATAATAGGAAGGATTAATTCACTTCTTTATTCGTTACTTTACGAAGTAAGGGTTCTCCAACACTTTGTTTTGGAGATAGGTCTTGTTTCACTGATCGTAATTTCTTGTCCTACCGTTAGGGGCTCGCCCTCGTGGTGCGCATAGTATTTTTTCGATCTTTTCATGACCTTACCATATCGAGGGTGTCGCACGACTCTTTCTACAGAGACGACTACTGTTTTATCCATTTTATTGGATACAACAGTCCCCTTCTTAACTTTTCTTTTATTTCTTGTTTCAGGTTCCATCAGTTTCCTCTGTATACTCTAGTTTGTTATCAAGTCTTTTTCTTTGATGATCGTCAACAGTCTAGCGACATCTTTTCTCATCGTGCGGATTTTGTCACGATTTGAAGAGTCTTTAGAAAGCTGTGCTTCGTTCGTCATTTCAAAAAGACTTTTTCGTGTATCCAAGAGTATGGCTTTCAACTCGTCAACAGATTTATCTCTAATATCTTTAGTTTTCAACATAGCTGTCTCCTTATACCTCTTCTACTCGTTCAACGAAGCGCGTACGAAGACCAAGCTTTGCAGCGGCACGTCTAAGTGCATGCTGTGCAGTTTCTCTCGGCACATTTGCAACTTCAAATAATACACGACCCGGTCTAACGACGGCAACCCATTCGTTAACACTACCTTTACCTTTACCCATACGTACTTCAGCAGGCTTTTTGGATACTGGAAGATCCGGAA
>JAJFMC010000427.1 GCA_021772365.1 Chlamydiota bacterium | reverse complement strand
AAAACTGTCGTACCTTTCGGTGTGTTTGTAGAGATCCTACCAGGTAAGGAAGGTCTTTGTCATATCTCCGAATTCGATCATACCCGTATAAAAAATATGGAAGACGTCGCTAAAGTCGGTGACATGATCGATGTTAAGGTTCTTGAAATTACAGAGCGTGGACAGCTGAAACTCAGTCGAAGAGCGACTCTCAAAAAAGAACAAGAGCCGGAAACATCCCGCGCATAAAATTCTCATGGAGACTCCTTCAACAGGAGTCTCCAAATATAAAACCTTCTACTTGACAAACACTCACATTTAGCTTCGCGTTTAAAACTTTAATCTGCTGATTCAACTCTTGAATTAATTTCGTTGTTATGAATAATGACGTTGAAATTTTATCTCGAGGAGAACGAATCATGACGATTATCACTGAAGCATTATATGAGTTAATGGATTGGACAGACGAATCGTTTGAAGAAACACCGGCAAGTACAATCATTGGCGGGACAATTGCAACAGCAACAATTGCATACTTTACGGTAAAAATACAGGCGCCTACTATATCGATAATGACGAACTTGATGAGTTAATTCTCGCCGTTTGTAAGTTGGCACGAAGAACAAACCCTTTACATACAGCCCTCAGCCCTCTTGTTCGCCAACTCGAAGCAGAGATCGTTCGCATGACCCTCAACATGTTTCATGGCGATACAACGACCTGCGGAAATATGACGACCGGTGGAACCGATAGTATCCGTCACGCCATGTTTACCGCTAGGGAGCGTGCGAAGTCCCTAGGGCAGCATGGCGACTGGGAAATGGTCATTCCTACGACTGCACACCCAGCATTCCTAAAGGCTGCGAATGAGTACAGCATTAAAGTCTGCAAGGCCCCAGTATATCCCCAAGGGCATCCAAAGGCCTTTCAGGTCGACACCCAAGCAATGAGGGAAATGATTAATAAAAACACAATTGTTGTTGTGGGCTCAACTCCTGGATTTCATCACGGTATTGTTGATCCTATCGAAGAAATCAGTGGCATCCTTGAAGAAGTTGATCCCAATGGACGAATCGGCTTGCATGTCGATGGCTGTTTGGGTGGATTTGTTTTGCCTTGGATGGAAGCAGCGGGGTATGGCGATGATATCGGTACAAAGTTCGGGTTCGATGTTAATCGTGTGACGAGTATTTCCGCGGATACACATAAGTATGGCTATGCAGAAAAAGGGACGTCTGTAGTGATGTATCGCGATCATGAGAATTGGCGGAAACATCAAGTTTTTCAAACCACAGAATGGCCAGGAGGTATCTATGCATCTCCTACACTGCCAGGGAGCCGTTCCGGTCGCGATATCGCGGCAACATGGGCTGTCATGGCATATATGGGGAAGAAAGGCTATATTGCAGAGACGAAGAAAATTATCGAACAGACAAGGGTGCTGACGGAAGTTATTGAAAAAAATCCAGACTTGGAGGTTCTTGGAGATCCCAAGGCAATGGTTGTTGCTTTTCGTTTTGCGGATGAAGAGTTGAATATTTACGATTTGAAGACAGAAATGAGCAAACGTGAATGGTATTTAAGTGGATTACAATTACCCGCTGCCATCCATTTCTGCACGACAGCCGTTCAGGGGAATAACGAAAACTTCATAGATGATATTATCAAAGATTTGGAAGAGTGTATTCAAATAGTGAAGAAACTTCCAGCAGACAAACGAGGCAAAAGTGGCGATGCTGTCATGTACCGAACCAACACTCAGATCGGAAAAGGCATGTTTTTGCCCGATTTCATTGTCGATTTCTGGGATATCGTGAGCCACGTCCTACCAAGGTCCTTCGAGTTATAGTGAGTTTGGGGAGTGAAAGTTTTCAAGGTGTTTTGAACACAAAGGCATGGAGATTGCAGAGAGAAGGGGGATGACACATATATATTGTGGAAGTTATTTACGAAAAATCCTTATTTCTTGTGAAAAAACGACTGTAGGATTCCAGCAGTAAGCCACTGGATGTTATTATACATAAGAAGGGGGAGCATGGTGAATCCAAGCCCTTTTCCTGTGGTTCCAGCAGCGGTGATTAGTGCGATACTCAAGGGAATACCGACAGCGATCGTTTTCTGCGGTGCTGTGAAAAGGATGGCGATACGTTCTTTGGGGTCTTTTGGAAAGGTGATCCAACCGAGCAAATATGACAGGATAAGGTATGTGGCGTGTAAAATTGCCATTGCTAGGATTAAAAGGAAGATTTCATCCCACGGCGACTCAGTGCTCTTTGTTTCCAAAGCGCTATTACAGAATGCAGAATAGACGATAAACAACAGAAGAATTTTGCTGATAGTCGTAAAATAGGGGATGACCTTCCACTCGTCACGTAAAATATGATGATATCTATTCCCAATGAATTGCCCGACAAACAAGGGAATAGCAATGAGGTAGAGTAGTTCGAAAATGATGGGTAGTGGTGAGAAATCGAGAGAGACACCGGAAAATCCCAATAACTCTTTCAAGACATATGGACCGAAGATGACGCCAATGAAATTACTGAGCGCAGCGTTAAATAACGATGCCGAACGGTCACCTCCGGCTAACTGCGTGAAAATGGCGCAGGAGGCGATCGTTGTCGGTAGACAGGCCAAAATATAGATGCCTGTGATAAATTCTTTGGGAAAGTTAAACGGAGCGAATATTGTCTGAATATAAATGAATGCTATCAGTGGAGCTACCAGAAAGCAAAATCCTTGGATGACGGCCATCACCTTGAATTTTTTCAACGCGCGAAACATCACTTCGCTATTCAACGTAATGCCATTCATAAAGAAAATCACCATGACAGCGATTTTATTGATGATTTCTGCGTGAATAATACCGTTATAGGCACCTAGTTCCGGCCATGGCCATGCGAAAAGGGGAAGGATAAAGAGAACAACGACAAACCAGTTTCTTTTGATCCATATAGCCATTACTTACCCTAGAATATTACTTTGTTGATTCTTGCGGTTTACTTGCTTCTTTTGAGGCTTTGCAGGCATGCACTAAGCGCTTAATGATATCTTCGACGCTTTCGACCTCGTGAACACCAGCAACACTTTTCCCGGCTTGCCAGTAGTCTCTTGTCGAGCCGCCTTTCAAGGTGATTCTTTTGAAGTCTTTGAGAGCACGCCACCCATACCATAAACGCATCAGTTTTTTGGTGTGTCGATTTTTTAGAAGCCAGCGTGAGATAGGACCGACAGACGTGCCAATCTTCTGAACGTGCGGGGTGTTGATTACAGATAGGGGGATGCCCGTTACGCGTTCAGTCAGGATGATATCATCGGCTTTCGCACTGACGATCGCTTGCTTGTAATTTGCTTTCTCATGACACTCTTTGGTAGCGATGAATCGTGTGCCCATCTGGACACCTGCGTAGCCGATCTCCAAAGCTTCACGGAAGGCATTTTCGTCGCCGATACCCCCAGCACAGATGAGTGGTACGCCAAGGTCTACCAATTCATCGAAAAGCTCTTTAGGTGACTTCGCACCGGCGTGACCACCGGCACGATTATTCACACAGATCAAACCGTCGACGCCATGTTTTAGCGCTTTCTCCGCCCATTTTCTTTCTGTAGCATCGTGATAGACGATACCTCCCTCAGCTTTTACGAGGTCGACAACCCACTGAGGATTTCCTAAGGCTGTGATAAAAAAACGGCAGCCCTCGTTGAGCCCGACCTCTATAGCTTCACGCATGCGATCTTCATACGCTTTCGAAGACTGTTCGACGATGATATTCATGCCGAAAGGTTTAGATGTGAGTTTTTTGATGAATTGGATCCCTTCGCGTATATCGTAGCCATGGACATATGTCAGGGATAAAGGCTGGACGATGCCGATCCCCCCTGCTTCTGACGCAGCAGCAACAAGTTCGGGATTACTACAGGGGAACATGGCCCCGCAAATTATTGGGTATTGAATCCCAACATCTTGCGTAAATCTCGTGGTTAGGTTCATCTCTCTCCTCCTCATGGATCACCAAGTATCCTCGATATCATGAAACCAAAAGATTGAAAAGAATTTTATGCCCCAACAGGGTATAGGCGGTAAACTAGCTCATGCTAACCTTTTGATCATGGATGATATGCCGATTTTCCCGTAAGATGATTCTGCGCCGTTCCACGCATACTTTTAGACATAAGAATTTCTGTCAAAAAAAATTATGTATACAAGTATGTTTCCACGGTTTTCAGATGTGTTTTGATAAAGAGATTCTAGCCGAACACTTGATTGAAATGAGTGCCTTTTTGTTACAGATCATGTACATCGGGACTGCTTGCAATCAGTTTATTACACGACAATAGGTAAAATCGGGCTAGCTGATTATACAGCTGTATTTATCTGTTTCCAGAGGGCAAGGGTAATTGGGATTTTTTTTGAAGTGTGTAATGAACCAATCCATACTATTTTCGGGTTGGATAGTTGCCTCTAATGCGTGTATACTGGCTGTTATAGGCGCATTATGACTAAAGAACTCGGAAAAACAAGCTCTGTTACTCGCTCGCTCTTTCATGAAGCGCTCTGTTTGATTTTTAGTTACGCTCATCTGATTATTACTTTCAACAAGAAGCGCATCGATTGCACCATCTTTGGGTAATTCTGGGAAAAAGTTAGCTGGTATCTATACCTATTGCTTGAATAAGCTCTTCATCGCTCATGTCATTGAAGCGCTTCATTAGATTTTTTAAGTTTGCAGAAACATTATAGTTGCGGGGATCGTTTGTCGTATATAGGTGACTGATTACAGCTTCATTCATCATTGGTTTTAATTGGGGGATATTAGAGTTTTTTGTTATCATACGTTTATTAACCTTTTACTCCCCTTGTAAAAGGTGTGTTTTAATTATACTGTGTTATTGTGATAGTGAAGTAAATAAGTGTGTGTTTTTTTGTAAAAAAAGTATTTTAAAGATAGTAAAAGAAGATGAAGATTTATATATAGAATGTAAGGAATAAATTTAATTATTGATACAAGGTAAATATTTTAATGATGAAAATAAAGCATTCTATTAAACTTAAGTCATGCACCATATATCGAATAAGCTCACTTTAGCGATTTTTCTCGCTCTCATCCTTGGCGCCTTGATTGGTTTATTCTTCACCGATACAATTATGGACCCCTCGATGAACCTCTCTTTTTACATTGATTTAGGTGGTTGGCTATTCGTTCAGACGCTGAAATATATGGCGATCCCCATGGTGCTTGTATCGATCGTTGTTGGTGTTGTGAAGGTGGGGTCATTCGAGAGTTTGACGCGGATAGGTCTCAAAGCATTGGGATTATTTGCTTTGACGACTATTATCGCTGCGATTTCTTCCCTTACAGTTACGACTTGGATCAACCCCAGATTTCCACTGATCGCTAATGGCGAGAAGTATGACTCTGTAGCTCCTGACTCTTCGATCTTTGAGTCGATAGGCTCTGTTTTACTAAAAAATCCATTCGTTGCTTTGGGCGAAGGGAATATGCTTCATATTATTTTTCTTGCAGTCATTATTGGTGTGCTGATGCTTCTTATATTACCGAAAAACCACGTGGTTTTTCGTATATTTGAAAAATTTCA
>JAJFMC010000426.1 GCA_021772365.1 Chlamydiota bacterium | reverse complement strand
GTTGTACGATATTGAACACAGTCTCTCGAAGGCGACTTGGTGTTGGGCGCGTGTTGAGCCCTTTGGGCGCTTTTAATGTCGCGCCTTTAAATTTACCGGCAATGATTTTCATTTTTGCAATTACTTCTTAATAACCTATAGCGATAGACAGATTATACGGACGTAGGATTTGTTTGGCTTGATGTAAATGCGTTTCGTTTCCATCATGTAGATATTTTTTGTAGAATTCATACGCATTTTGTAATGCCCAGGCTTTTTCTAAGTCGTAAGCATCAACTTTTTGTCCGCTGCGAAGATCAACGAGTTGTTTAATATTGATGCGTTTATCGTAGTAGCGGCCTTGAAAAAAGAGGTAGAAATCGTCTAGGGAGTTGGTATATCCATAAACGGTAAAGGGTTTGTTGTCATATAGATTGGGCAAATGTTCCTGACTTGGAAATGTTCGAACAGTCGTTGTTTCATTTTTTGGGACGACGGTGGCTACGATATTTTTACCGATTGGTGTTTGTATGTCTTTCATCAGTTCCCGTAAAGTCGGTCTAATTTGCTGGTGATTTTTTGCGACATATAGGCTTCCCTTGTTGAACACGCTGATCATGTCGAGCATGGGATAATTATTTTTTTGTCCCGAAGCTAAAGAGTACAGAGATACTTTGCCATGATTTTCCTCTGTCCATTCGCGAATAGTTTGCCATTGTCCACTTGGATTAAGAGTTGTATCTCCATCTGATAGAAGGATGGCAGCATTGATTTCATTGTCTGCGACGATTTTTGGGATGATACCATTTAGTGGAGAAGTAACGTCTGTTGCTGAGAACATGCTGCCATGCTGCTGCTGATTTAGAAATCTGTCCGCAAGATTGATGTTATGAGCATTTCGTGGGATGGGATCGTTCGCTAATTTGGTGGCGTCTTGGTCGAACACGATGATGTTAAAATGATCTTCTGGCGATAGTACACGAATGGCGTCTGATACCGCTTGTTTTGTTAGGTTAAATCTAGTTTTCTCGATGGAGTATGACCGGTCTATCAGGAACGTGACATTTTGTTTGATACGGCGGAATTGAATATCTCTTTTGGGATCTAACTCGATTTTAAAAAGGTACCCTTTCCCTACCGGTGTATATTGTACATTGACGTCGAAGTCTTCACTGCTGGCGATGTGTCCAATAGTCGTTGCTTGTCTATTGCTAGAAGATTGCTCGTACCAAGAATCTGCTGTTCCACAGGATCTGCTTTGGGCAGCACCGATTGTCGAGCGCATGTCGTCGTCTTGTGTGACATAGGCGATGAGGTCTTCATCGTGATCATTAGGCCCTACATACTGCGGGAGAATTCCTGCATCACTCGTTGCTTCGGCGTCGGTCCGACCTTTTTCGATGAGGCCGGAGCGATCCTGTAAAAAGTTTCCCTCGTCGAACATCGCATCTTCTACCCCCAACTGTACAGAGGGAAGCTCGGTATAATAGGAGATCGTATCGTCAATGACTGATCCGTGCTGACTTTCTGTCGCTTGGACGATGTCTTTTGCGAAGTTGTCTTCATCGGGATGTAACAGCTGTGTGAATCCTTCGGGAAGAAATACTTCTGCTGATGATTCCGATAGGGATTCGAGAAAATCTGTATCCTCTATATTTGCAAGTTCATCGTCAACCGGTGCGTTCCACAGTGCATCCTGGAGTGTAGATGTTGATGGTTCCATCATGACAATCTGATCATCAAATGAATCGAAAGCTGTGAATGCTGTATCCATTTCGTTGACGGTGTTAGCTTCTTGATAATTGTCGCTATACAGGTTCTGGAAGGCTTCAGCGAGAATGGCGTTTTTCTTTTCTTCTTCTAGAGAAAGGAGTTTATGGTTCTGTTGGGGGCTTTCATGGTCCGTGCGGTTTTCCATGAGGGCGAGGTCTCCTGATGGTGCATGGGTGATTTCCATTCCACTGATCTTATAACCTGCGAGAAGGTGCATTGTCACAGCTAGCAGTACTGCTAGGGAGAGAAAGGTTATGTGTTTTTGTTTTGACGCATTCATTGTGTTAGCCTCATTTGGTGTGTAGCCGATCAACAGCAAGTTCAACTTGTCTTTCTAGATAATCTGTAAGCCCTGCTTTATTTCGCGTGATTGTTTGTAGTAAATTTTCTGCCACTTCATTTTTGATTTGCTTATCTTTGTATGAAGTGCTGTACTTCGCTTCTATCATGTTGATGTAGCTGTCGACAAGGAGCATGTAATGGTGGTACATTTCCTTTCTTTCCGGGTTCTGTTCCATAGCATTGTGGTAGTCTTGTGAGCTGATGTCGTCGATGTTTGTGAAATCTGCTTTCATGGTCTTGAGGAGATTGAGAAGGTTTTTGTTGCGTTTTTCCGGTGGTGCTTGATTGGATGTCATGAAGCAATAATCGAGAGCTGCTTCGAGGTGAACAGGTTCTGTTTTCAGCTGTTTTTGCATTTGTAGTTGTTTTAGTTTTTTGTAAGCTTGCTCTTGTAAGGGGGAATTCGTTTCTTCTATGTCGATGGTTAGGCGTGCTGTCTGTAGGCTTGCCGACAGTCCGACAAACTGGGGTGTTCCAGAGCTTGTAGGTATGCTCTTGAACAGTTCTAAGGCTCTGCTTTTGTCACCCCTAGATTCCAATATTTTACCTTTTAAATAGTCGCAGACATATTTATCGCTGTCAGAAACAGTTGTGTCCTGTTCGACTTCTTCGATGATCCCTAAGGCATCTGTTGGGTTTCCACCCCAGATACAACACTTTGCGAAATTGGTTTTGTCCTTGCTGGTCATTCCAACTGACTGATAAAGCGTTAACGCTTTCTCTGCTGCTTGGAGATCTTTATCAATAAAGAGTTTTGTGTAGGTGTGGCCCACGGATCGATTTTCCAGCTTACTAGTAAAGGTGTTAGCAAGCCATATTCGGTTTTCTTCAGGGATCATCGTTTCTGAGAGGGTGTACGCTGAGTAGAGGTGATCGCAGGCTAAATCTACGAGGTGGTCGTCGTGCTTCTCTTCTACCAGATCAACATAGGCTTTAAATAACTTTACATGGACAAGGGCTGCCTGTGGCATATCGCCATTGAGTGTAAGTGCTGTTTCAAGGTGTTCAATGGAATTGGTTTTTTCGCAACCGATTTGATCCATTGCTTGGGCAATCAAGACGTGCACTTGGTAGAGTTCGGTGTGGTCGGGATATTTATCCAAAAATATTTTTGCTAACTTGTAGGCTTTTGGGTAATCGCTGCAAGCGTTGTAACTGCGTATTTGCTCGATAAGAACAGAGGGCTTTTGCTTTGCTGTTAAAACTCCTTTGGTGTTCATCATGAGCTGAAGGTCTTCTATAAGCTGCCGGTATAAGGATTTTGTTGGTTTCTCCTCCTCTTTTGCTTTGGCAATAAGTTTCTGTGTACAGACTGGAATGTTTTTTAAAGATTCTACCTTCAGAGGGCTTTTGGGGTTTTCTTTAGCAAAGGCGACGAATAGACTTCGTGCTGTCTCCCACTGTTCTAACTTCATCAAGGCAATGTTTCTTTGATGTTTTATGTGGTTGATCTCATTAGCTTCAGGATAGGCTCTCATCGTTTGTTCGAGGTGTTTCAATGCTTCATTGGCCATTTTGTTATTTAACAGGTATATCCCTTTGACGAGGTAGGCATGAACAATTCCTTCGTCGTTAGGAAATCGTTGTTTGTAGTGGTCGATATATGCCATTGCTGCTTGAGGTTGAGAACGTTGATATTCTGTCGTGATGAGGTGTAGGATAATGCTTTTTTGTATATCTTTTGAATTGATACTTCGAAAGCCAGTCTTAACAAGGTTACCCAATGTATCGGAGGCGTTATCGTAGTCTTTTTCCTTGAAGAAACTCATGCCTAAATAATAGTCGATGATTGGGAGGTGATCTATTGCAACCGTTTCTTTCAAACTTTTTTCAACGTGAATGAGGTAGTCGTGCTTTTCGAGGTCATAAAGAATTTTGGCTTTAAGAACGGCTCGCTCGCTTTGGTTCTGTGGACTAAACTCACTTGTTTCATCTAGGGTGGCAAAAGCTTCTTCAGGATCATATACCATCTGTAATTTTGCCGCCTGGTAGAGGTAAGCGTCACGATTTTCTAAGTAGTCATCGGCAAGGCCTAAGTAAATTTTTGCACCTTCTCTTTCCTTTCCTTGTGCTATATATAAGGACGCTAGTCCCACAAGGGCATGGCAATCAAACTGTGTTCCTTTCAAAGTACGGTATCGCCTAGAAGCAATACTGTAATACTGCTTTTGTTTATCGGTATTGCTTGTCTTATTCGCTAGCCCTCTCACTGCATCGGCATAGCAAAGGGTGTATAGCTGAGAATCTCCATCTGTAGGTACTACACCGATCTCGGGAATGTGAGGTTGGAGCTCTTTAATAATCTGCTGGTCTTGATTCATTTTCTGTAAGATGTCAACTTTTGTGATCAGAGTTTTTCTTTTGTATTCTGTTGACTGGATTGCTCTGAGAGCTTGTAATGCACGGGGATATTCACCTCGATACTTGTGACTTTCTGCAACAATTCCCAAAATGGCATCTTTGAAGACACTGTTAGGGTAGCGATGTAAGAATTGTTGCGATTGGCTAATGACGATTTGAGCATCTCGATCGCTCCATATTTCTACAATACGCTTAGCAAAAAGGATTTCAGGTTCAGAGGGAGGTGCGAGACATGGCACCTGGATAGGTAAGAAAATACTTAAACAACAAACAATGATAGTAACTTTTTCTCTCATTTGCATAAGTCTATACTCCAGACTTTTAGGAAACGTGATGAAATAAATTAATTTATTTCGTCATACTTCCTTACGAAGAGACTGTGAATTTTTCTCTTCGAGGATTTTCTCCTTTTTGATCACAAACATAATTCATGAGTTTCAAGCCAAGGATTTTCCATCCACTATCACTCTTGAAAAGTTGGTATTCAATCATTAACGTTTCACCACTTGTTGAGGTGATCACACCTGTGTACTGGCCCATTTCTTCATAGAACTGCAGGGAAGAGAGCTTAATTGACTGGTTATCAAAGAGCGGTGTGTGCCTATTCACTAGTTCAGTGAACTCTTCTAGTGAGGTTGTTTTTTGAAAATCGATGTCTGTGTATTTGTAATAGGCTTTGGGGATGTTATTCTCTCTTATAGATAAAACGTGGTCATCGACAGCCTGGAGGAAATCTGCTGTATCGAACGACTGAGTGGCGCAGGCAAAGGCTCTGGCGTAACAGTTTAAAGAACAGGTTATTGTAAATAATATTGTAAAAAGCAGGAAAAAACTTTTTAAATTTGCGGAAAAATTATTTGTCATGAGATCAACTACCTAAATCTAGCATACCTAATAGATTATTAAATATAATTGTGAACTTCTATGCAATGGTTAATTGAGCTTTATTGCGTATAAGCTCTAATATGGGGTTATACCATAGTGAATTCTAAAGTTGATTTTTGAATTTACCTTGGTATACACAATAAAGTTCAAGATTTGGTTTTTGCCTTTCTCAAAGCCAAAAACCAAATCTTGAACTTTATTGTGCGTATAAGGGCGGGAGTAATGATGAGCAACAGAACCTGGCTATTAATTCGTGGCTTAGCTCATGAACATGAGCATTGGGGTAAATTCCGCGGTATGCTTGAACAACAGTATCCCGACGATGAATTCTATGGTATTGATTTACCGGGTACTGGAGTGCATCACCAAGAGTCAGCACCGATAAACCTTATTGAAACTCTAAACATCATACGAGAAAATACTCTGAAGAAGGTGAAACCTCCCTTTCTTATTATCTCTCTGTCGTTTGGTTCAATGATTGCCCTTGAATGGTCGAAGCGATTCCCCCATGAGATTGAAGGATTGATCCTCATGAATACTAGTATCGGTAGATACAGCCCCTTTTACTATCGGCTTAGGTTGAAAATGTGGAAGAAGTATATGCAGAGACTGACGGCCAGAGACCCTGTGGAAATCGAAAAAATTATTCTATCGATTATTAGCAGTAAGACAGAAGGCCTCGAAGAAATTGCTAAGGAACGTGCAGAAATCCAGAAGCATCGACCGGTATCTTTAAAAAATATCTTGCGACAGTTACTAGCAGCAGCAACATATCAATCCGATGGAAACCCACCGCCAGTCCCCACACTTTTACTAACAGGGGAAGGGGATCAGTTGTGCGATCCGTCTTGTTCGATAGAAATTTCTCATGAATGGGACATTCCATTAAGGGTGCATCGAACTGCCGGTCACGACCTCACTCTTGATGAACCTGAGTGGGTCATCGAAAAAATCTCTCATTGGTTAGTATAAAATGTCGTTGTAATACCGAAGTGAATTCAAAACTGAGTGTATGCAGCATCGCTGTTGCTTCAGGTGGGGCCCAATTCTGATCCTGGGCAATCGTATTATAAAAATCTTTTATCCCTCTAGGAGGCCTGCCCAAATAATAAGGGGCTCTATTTGGATTACTGTAATTATGGATGACAAAATTCGGCATGGTTCAAAAACAGGGTTTTCTTACACAAAAGTGTTACCTTCATTTGAACCATGCCCAAAAATCACTGTCATCAAGCTCCTTCGATTTAGACCTCTCCTAGCGAGTAAAATATTCCTTATAATGCGATTACCCTGACTTCTACCCCCATTTTCTGTTGATAATAAATGATATGTGTTATAAAATCTATCTTTCAAAAATTAAAAGTATAGGGGGTTTTAAGTGAGTCATCAAGAAGTTCAATCCACTGGGTATGACGTTAGATTTGGTAAGTGTCAATATTTCACAGCATTTGAAACCAAGCTCGCTAAATTCGCAATTTTTTGCGAAACCATAGCTTCTTATGATGGCCCACTACAGATTGACCTTCCAGAATATACCGTTATTATTCTCGCTCCATTAGTTTCCCAAAAACGGGTATTTATCCGTGCTAAGTCAATCATTCTTCTGGATTCGTTAACTTCAGAAAATGAAGAAGTTGTTATAGAATACAGTGGTAGTTATGTCAATTTCGGAGCTGAAATAAGCTGTCCTCAAAATGATTTGATTGTAGGCCCGACGGAAGTAAAAGACTGCAAAATATCTCAGTCTATCAAAAAAAAAATAGTCGAGCATTTCAAAAGAGGAGTGAAAAATACCGATGGAATTTGTATCCTCGATGCCTTGGGAATGGTTGGTGAGCAAGCAGAGCTCAAGGATAATAAAGATTAGGAAAAACAAATAAAAAGGATGGATAGAAAGTCTAATTCAATGACTTTTGATTACTCAAAACTGGAAACTTGGAAGATTTTCGTTGATGTGAGTCCAGAAAAAGCCATCATGCGGCTATCTCAAAGTGAGGATGGTAACAATTTTAATCCAGGTACTTTAAGCGTTGTTACTGATGTTTTCAATAATTGGACTCGTTGTGAATCTGCTGATTTCTTTCATAAATGTGAAAAAATGGATTTGCGAGGTTCGAGACTGTGGAAGGCTTATGCACATTATTGTGATAAAGACATGGAGAAGTTTGCTTCCTGCGTGAACAAGTCTGACAAAGCAATGGTTGATTTTTTAAAATTAAATGCCTAAACAAAAGTGCTCATACCCCGGGGTGCCATAGGTGGTAAGCTAACTTTTTCCCAAGAGAGACTCTGCGCCGTTCCACCTCATTCTTTTTAGGGATATTGCCCTTGAAATCGTGGAACGATAATTAATCTTCCTAGGAGAGAGGGTAGCAATTAGGGTCATTGGGTCACAATCGGGGTCTAGGCACGACAAATTCTTCATTCACGATAGGTATAAAAAAAGGCGACTGTCCAAAGGACAGCCGCCTGAAAATTTTTCGTTTACCTTTCTTGTCTTAGAAAGATACGTTAATTCTCCCTGAGATGGTAATAACATCTTCATCTGCAGAAGAATTTTCTATTAACCTCTTGTTGACAACGACTTTAAGCTCTGGCTCAAAACATTCGTCTGGACAGTGATCATCAAGTTCGATGTCCTCAAGGGCTAGTGAGCAAGATTTTGGACTCACAGTTACTTCTCCATGCCTCATCCGAGGCAGCTTAAGAGGATGACTCTACAGATTTGACGCCTGCTTCCCTCCAAAACTCCTCCAAGCTTAGGAGGGCGCAAGAACGAACGTCTCTCTGCTGCGGCCTGTACTAATACTGCCTTCATAACCTTATTCGATGGTCAAGATTTCCCCGTTTGAACATCATTTGTTACAAAAGCTTCTACAGACCGGATGTGCAAATGACTTTTTAGGTTCATCGCCAAATGGCCTGTGTCGTCAGCCTCTACTGATTTTACAGACTCGTAAAAAGATAAATGAGAGTTTTTAGATATTTACCTATTACGAGTGTTGATCTTCTTATTTAAATTTCCATTCTCAAAATTCGTGGTTAATGAGCTCTGAACGCCTCTTAAAGCACTCAATGTTAAGAACTAATGTCACCTCCTCCCGGCTCTTTTAACTTCCACAGTCTTCAAGATAATTATTGTTTTTCCCTCGGTTTATGAGGAAATATATAGCGAATAGGCTATACGTTAAATCTTTAACAAATAAAATAAATACTTGCAACTTTTAAGTAAATCTTTTTCTAATGGTTTTGAAAAAATGCAATTAATCAGCTTTTGTCAGTTCACTTTTTAGAAATTTTTCGCGGTGGTCGATATAGTTTTTCAGTGATAAATTGCCATCAGAAAAAATATTTTCAAAGAGAGTACGTTGCTCGTTAGCGTTTGTGGAAAGCATGGCTTTTGGAGTGTAGAGTGTGGCGTTTAACTCTTCCCATGCTTGTAACTCTTCTGTTTTGTGGTCGAGGGCTTTTTCTAGCATGGCAAGGCGTATAAGGTTGTAGGTAGAGATTGTGGTGATGGTATCGTCTTGTGATTTCTCGTTAAGTTGTTTTTTAAGATCTTGGGTTAAGCTTAGTGCTTGCACGTAGTCTCTTTGTCCGATGAGGAGGGTGATTTTCGCGAAATCCTCGTAGAGA
>JAJFMC010000425.1 GCA_021772365.1 Chlamydiota bacterium | reverse complement strand
CCCGAACTCCATACTGACAAAAAGCCTTTGTCACAGCAAGTCCAATCCCAGCATTAGCTCCAGTGACAATAGCAACTTTCCCCCTTCCTTCATAAACTTCATCTTTGAAGTCTTTAGCGTGTCGTTTATAACCAATCCGATCGAAAGAAAAATAAATTGAACTATCTAGTAACCTATTGAGAAATTTCATAGCATTAATGATCACCCGGGAAGTAAGGTTCTACGTGGACAATAACGTCACGTACCGAAGGCCAGTCTTTCTGAATTTCTGCACGGACATGCTGAGTGATCTCATGAGCATCGAAAACAGATAAATCTGGTTGAACTTCAATATCTACGCTGACGTGTGCATCTGGACCAAAGAGCTGAATTTTAATTTTTTCAACATCTTCAACACCAGCAGTCCTACACGCAGCAGTTCTAACGGTTTCGAAATATTTATCGTCAGGTTTTTTGTCCATGAGCTGCTGCAGGTTTTCTTTGGCAGCGATTAATCCTAGTCCTATCATGAAAATAGAGATAATTATCGCACCAAAGTGGTCAAACACCTGCCCGCTGTTTGTATAGACAGATGCGAACCCTAATGCGAATAAAGCGACGATGCTCGTAATGATATCCACGCGAAAATGTGCTGCTTCTGCAAAAAGAGCAGCACTCTTGGTCTCTTCCGCTACTCTTCGCATATAGCGATACGCGAATTCTAGTAAAACAACGGCCATGGCAGGAATAAGCCATAAATACGTACCTAGAAGCTCTTGATGCTCTTCCGTGTATAAGTTAAATGACTGTTTCGCCGCCATTGACACACCTATAACAATCAAAAACAGGCCTAAGTGTAGCCCTGCCAGTGGTTCGTAGCGGCCGTGTCCAAAAGGGTGATCGTCATCAGGAGGCCTCTCAGCCAAACGAATAAAAACAATCAGCAAGATGCTTGATATCACATCAACACATGTCGCTAAAGCATCGAGTAATAATGTCGCACTTCCATACCAAAGAACACCAAATAGTTCCGCTGAAATGATGAAAAGTCTAACAGCAGTACCGATCTTAACTGAGTGTGTGATCGCCTCACACCTCTTCCTTCGAGTAATTTCTACTGTTTCGGGTAACTTAACAGGGTCAGGAAATCTGTGAGTCATAACTACTCTTCTTTTGGAGGTTCTCTTCTCGAACGGAATAAGTGTGCGGAAGCTGACAAGTCATCAGGAGCTCCCATTAAAATCAGCAGGTCTCCAGGCCGTATTACTGTAGAGGCATCCGGATTAGATATCATTTTTTCCCCTCTGTGTATTAACAACACAGTCACATGGTGTTCCCTTCTCAAGCTTGAATGCATCAGTGTTTTGTCAATGAGCGGTGAATGCTTTCCGACCTTAAAACTTTCAGTAGCGATATCGTCATAAGACTTATTCAGTTCGGAAAACATTGTAGGTTCACGATATAGAAAGCGAAGAATGTCGTAGTTTTCCGTCCTTTGGTCAGTGATGTACTGGGCGATATCATCGATGAGAACATCATATTTTTTGAGGACACGAGTGAATATTTCTATAGACGAGCCAAATTCATCTGGGATGACATCGTCAGCACCAGCTTTATACATCATTTTCACCTCTTCGACGAAGTTCGTACGCACGACGAGGTAGACTGTTGGGTTGATCCGTCGAATACGACGAAGAATACGCACCGATGCGATTGGATCATTAATTGCCACGGCAACGACTTTGGCTTTTGTGATACCGGCATGTTTCAAGACAGCTTCGTGGGTTGCATCACCGAAATGGATAGGTTCTCCACGCTGTTTTTCTAAACGGACACTTTCAGGGTCCATATCCAAAATCGTATAGGCAATCCCAGCTTCCCTAGCCGCTCTAGAGAGACTTCTGCCGCACATCCCCATGCCGATAATGATCACATGATCGGAGATTGCATCTTCGCCCTTCTGTTGTATAGGTTTTAAGCCAAATTTCAACGTCGGAGGGATTGGCAACTTAAGGAGATACCTCGCAATCATGGGTGACAACCCAATTAAAGTAGGGGTTACTGACATCGTCAACAAACAGACGGAAAGAAACAACTGATAGTAGTATTCCGAAGCAATGTTGTATTCAATACCCGCTTTTGCGAGGACAAAGGAAAATTCACCGACCTGGCACAAGGCAAATCCAGCAAGAACCGCCGTTCTTAAGGGCATCCCTAACAAGAGAGTAACACCACTGATCAACAGGCTTTTGACAACCATCACACCTAGGGCTACCCCAAAAACCATCAAGGGATGGTCCACTAAAAACTCAATATCCAACAACATGCCCATTGAGACAAAGAAGAAACTCGTAAAGATATCCTGAAAAGGGATGATGTCACCAATCGCTTCGTGGCTATATTCTGACTCGGAAACAATCAATCCGGCAAGAAACGCACCCAATGAAAGAGAAACTCCTGCACTCGACGCTAGCCACGCTACAGTAGAGCAAATGGTCAGAACACCTAAAAGAAAAAGTTCTCGACTCCTCGTACGAGCAATGTAGTAGAGAAGTTTAGGAACGATAAGTTCCGCCGAGAGAAAAACAACAACAAGGATAAAAATCCCTTTGAACGCCACGAAGAAAAAGTTACTATCAAAGTTCGTGACATCACCCGACAACACTGGTGTAAGTAATACCATCGGAACAACAACGATATCTTGTAAGATGAGGATACTAAGAATAATTTTTCCGTGCGGACTTGATGACTCCCCTCGCTCATCAAGCATGCGCATAACGATAGCTGTACTACTTAGGGAAATTAAGAACCCAAAGAATACAGACTCTCCAATAGGGCGGCCAAGAAAAGATGCCACAGCGAACCCCACCAAACTAGTCAACAGGACCTGCAGGACTCCCCCTATGAGGAGAAATCGCTTGTATTCTAAGAGCTTACTAATAGAAAATTCCATTCCAACGGTAAACAGCAGCAAAACTATACCAACATTCGCCAACGTTTGCACGTCTTCGATATCGTCCACGAGTCCCAAGCCATGAGGCCCGCATAATATTCCAGTGATAAGGAAACCTACGATCGTGGGTACCCGCAAGCGGTGACAGATGAGTAGTACGCCAATCGAGAGAGCGAAAATGACTGTGATGTCTTGTATAAGAGGAATCTCTTCCATTACTATGGCTTGTGTTGTGGTGTGATTCAGTAATGTTATACTGCAATTAATGCTTTCTTACAAGTAGTGCATTAGACCAAATAAACGCAAAGGCCGCATACGCATCACCCTAAGCGCTCGATTGCTTCCTTTGTCTTTGTTGAAAGGATATTTACTGAATTGAGATCCCTCAGCGAAAGGCAAAAGCAGTTTTGCCACTCCAAGGTTCCACTACGTTTTTTATTGGGAAATTGATCTTATATCCGTGGAACGGTATCCAATCTTTCTGGGTGAAGAGGCAATCAGGGCCTTAGGTTGATGCGTGTGCGGTCTTCGCGTTTTATACTCTACGGAAGCTCTCACATGAACATAGCCCCCCTCTTCTGTCAGGAGATCGTTCAACATCTGGACTTCGGCCTAATCTACCGCCTATGTGAGGAGTTCCTCCCATTCCGTTTGTTTGAAACCAACAAGAACGCCTTTAGGGGAAATCAGAAAGGGACGCTTTACAAGCATCCCATTATTACTCAGTAAATCAAAAGCTTCCTTTTCAGACATCTCTGGGATTTTATCTTTTAGGTTTCTATTGCGATACTCCATCCCTGAGGTATTGAATAGCTTGCGCAACTTTTCAACACTACGCAGCGCCTTCTTTAACTCTGCGACGCTGGGAGCTTTCTCAGTAATCACTACTCCATTGTAGTCCACTCCATTGTCATCAAGAAATTTCAAAGCTTTCTTACAAGTAGTACACTTCTGATGGTAATACACTTTTACACTCATCGTTCACTCCTTCATCAATTACTTTTCTTGCAAAATTTTGTCGACGGTATGATGGATTTCCTGCATATACTGAGGGTACCCATTCGTTAGGTCAAGCTCAGTCAAACTATACTGAATATCCGGCTCTACACCTAAATTCTCAATAGGGTTACTGTCTGCACGTTCTGCGATAGATGCGGTATAATGATACCCGGCTATCCCAAAATGATTAGGGAACGACGTGCCAATCACAAACCCCCCAGCACCAGCAGTGCGCTCACCCAAAATAGTCACACGATGATTGTCCTGTAATATTGCAGGGAAAAAGTCGCCACCTGAGAAGTCTAAACTGTTCGTCAATACCAAGATTGGCTTGGTATAGCGCGTTGTGGGATGTGGGTTGATATGATCGACACCGTAGAGATAAAATGGCTTCGTCAAAAGCCTTCCTTCTTTCCATTCATCGATAATAAAACGGAAGTAGTTCAAGAAGAACTGCGCCATTTGATAAGTCACTTGATTACCATCCAAAGTCTCTCCCAGCATAGATTTAGCATCTTCGTCAGAACGAATGTTTTCAAAAGCAGGCACCCAGTACACAGCATGCATCACCTCTTTTTGGGTAATGGTCATCTTATGTCTTGGAGTAGAAAGCGGCTGGTCCGTCAGCATAGAAACTAAAGCGTAAAGGTAAAACACCGATCCACCAGGATTATTTGTTTGGTCAATCACAAGAGCATCACTGCGGTCTTGCATAAAAGCAATGATCTTCGAAAACTCTTCCGCATCATCGGCATCTCCGATATAGTGTGGAATGCGTAAATATCCAACAAGATGCCGGTCTTGAGTTTCGTAGAGGTAAGCATGGAATGCACTAGACGATTCACTTTCCCACCATTTTTTTCCTAGGTCTGGAAGAAACCCTTTACGAGCACCTAATGTTCCATCTTCATCTTTTTTATCTTTATCGATGTTTGCGGCCTTCATCGTCTGATAAAAAGGAGCCTGCATTTCCTTTTGGGTCAATCCGTAAATCTTTTCTCTGACTGGGTCTGACAGCTCTTTATTGCGCTTAAGTGACTTGCTGACAATCTTTTCTGGATGGTACTGCCAGATCAGTTGGAAGGAAGAAGAGTGTGATGTCTTAGTGGATTTTACAGTCACCATAACGGGGCCTTTAGGCACTTGATGTCCCATTTTCCCGACCCTATAAGTGAGGAACATTTCTGCCATGGCGTAATCTGTCAGTTCACTGGCATTACCTACCTCTCGGATTTTCAGTTCGGTAACTACGTCACGTGTGGGTCGACCATCGAAATGAGTCAGTTCATCTCCCACCTGAAATGGAAAAACCATAGATGATAGTTTTGAGCGATCTATGTAGGTGATATAATATTTTCCGTTCGCACCTTTAACACGAAAGGGTAGGCCAGCAGCTTCGGTGGAATAGAAAGATACGCCAACATGATAATCTTTCGTAGAGCTGAAGAAATCTCTAACTATTCCTTGAAATTCTTTAATAGAAGGCTGATCGATGGCTATAACCTTATCTTTTGCACGATCGATTTCAAGGTCCAATTCCCATCCCGAATACCTCTGTTTCCATTCGACAGGAGCGTACTGAACGTAGAATGAATTTCGGATAATATCGAGAGTCTGTAGCATTCTTTGTTTGTCAGTAGACTCAGATAAATTACCAAAAAGAGTGTTCGATATTAAGATAGTTATTAATATAGAAGCACTTATAAAACTGTTTAACATTGCTTACCTCGGTTATAAGACATAGATTATTCAGGGAGAGAGGTTAATCTTATGGGGTGATTTTGTCAAGGACCCTAAATAGCCTCTCTTAAATAATCTATTGACATAAAGCTCTAGGTAAATGAAGATTTGGATTAGGAGTAGGAACAAGTTACGTACCCCTATCTACTTAAAAATGAACAATAGCATCGCTATGAAAGATTCGAAGCTAAGCACCGCCCTCTATATCTTGGCCGGTCTTGCGATCCTTGCTGGGTTGACACTCACCATTCTTTCCATTATGGAGCTTTGTACAAGTGCGTGCGTAGAAGGTCACAAATACCGTCTATACGGCCTTAAATTTGAGCATTTTGGGCTAATTTTCTTCGGAGCAGCAACTCTTTTTCACCTGATTGCATGGAAGCTGCCGCTATTCAACACTCTTAATGGATACCTGCTAGCTGGTGGTGTTGGTGGAGAGCTCAGTTTCATCTATATACAAAAGTATGTGATAGGTAGCTGGTGCCCTGTATGTTTAGGAATTGCTGCTTCAGTGTTTATTGCCGCAGCAGTTTACGCTGTGAGGGGAATTATGAAAGCTAAAGAAATTGACCACAATAAAACAAAGGGAATATTCATGAAACATAGTACGTTTTCACTATTCACAATCATCCTAGGATTTGCCGTTGCTTTTTTGGGTGTCGTCAAAGTCGACCCCCTAGAGGCTAAGCAAGAATCTCTCAAAGAAAGTATCGCATTTGGAAGCCCAACAAGCCCAGTTGAGGTCTATGTCTTTACCGACTGGTTTTGTCCTGCGTGTCACGAAGCAGAGCCTGAGCTTAAAAAGATGGCTTCCAACGTCGAACGTAACGCAAAAGTTTTCTTTATCGACGCAAACATCCATGATGAATCAATGAATTTTTCTCCCTACAACTTATCATTCATGATTTACAATAAACCCCAGTATTTTGAGCTTCGGAATGTTCTTCATAATTTATCCGATAAAACAAAGAGTCCTACAGACGCCATTATTCAAAAAGAAGTAACCCCTTATGGCGTCACGCACAAAGACCTTAACTACAGAGATATCGCACTCGCAACAAAAATGTTCGCTAAATTAAAGCAACAGTTTGGGGTTACTTCAACACCAACCATTATTGTCATCAATGTTGACACCAAAAAAGGAAAACGCATTACTGGAAAATCTGATATTACCCAGGCGAATATCCTGAAGGCGATTAACGATTTGAAATAATCATTATTCAAACACATCACATCAGTGAGGACCTAACATGAATGTACCAACTATCCTTGATGTCATTGGAGACACCCCCCTCGTCAAGCTCCAAAATCTGTGTCCCAACCCTCTAGTAACCATTCTTGTAAAAGTCGAATTTTTAAATCCAGGGGGTAGTATCAAAGACCGCATCGTTAAATTCATCATCGAAGATGCCGAGAAAAATGGACTTTTAAAGCCTGGGGGAACGATCATTGAAAACACCTCAGGAAATACAGGCGCCGCCGCAGCGATGATTGCCGCCATCAAAGGATACCGCTGCATCTTAACGATGCCGGAAAAGGTGAGTGCGGAGAAAAAAAATGCCCTGAAAGCTTATGGCGCAGAAATCATCGTCTGCCCGACGGAAGCGCCACCAGACTCCCCGGACCACTATGTGAATGTCTCGAAGAAACTCGCCGAAAAAACCCCTAACAGTTTCAGGATCAATCAGTACGACAACCTAAAAAACCCCGAAGCCCACTACCGCTCAACAGGACCCGAAATTTGGGAGCAATCAGGGGGCAATGTCGATTACTTCGTTGCAAGTAGCAGTACAGGAGGAACCATATCAGGCACCGGTCGTTACCTCAAAGAAAAAAAACCAGATATAAAAATCATCGTTCCCGATCCGATAGGCTCAATATTTTATCAATATTTCAAAACGGGAGAAATCCCCGAAGGCGGGAACTGCAGTTATCATCTAGAAGGTGTTGGTGAAGATCATTTAACGAAAGCCATGGATTTTTCCGTTATCGACGATATCGTACAAGTTGAGGATGCAGATGCCTTTCATATCGCACGTCTTCTCGCGACAGAAGAAGGCATCCTAGTCGGTGGATCAAGCGGTGCAAACGTATGGACTGCCATAGAGATCGCCAAACAAATGACTACACCGACAACGATAGTGGCTATGATCCCCGACGGAGGAGTTAAGTACCTCAGCAAAATTTACAACAACGAATGGATGAAAGAAAATCAATTACTCAAACGCGAGGAACCTCTTTATGAAATTCGCAACTAAAGCTATTCACGTTGGCAACGAGCCCGAAGAGAAAACCGGAGCAGTCATTCCCCCTATTTATATGACCTCCACCTATGCACAAGAAGCTCCGGCCCAGCATAAAGGGTATGATTACACTCGTGCTGGTAACCCGAACTTTTGTGTAGCAGAAGCCCAACTTGCAGCACTTGAATGTGCTCAATATGCAACAGTCTTTTCGTCAGGACTAGGTGCTCTTACAGCCTATTTGTCGACAATGAAAAAAGGCGACCGCATCATCGCAATGGACGGCATGTATGGTGGTACGTTTCGCCTGATTGATAAAATTTTTAATAAATTTGGTATCGAGTTCGTATTGGTTAACCCGTCAGAGAAGGAAAAGCTTGCTTCTCTTTTGAAAAGCGGCCCAGAACTTTTGCTTTTGGAATCCCCTACAAATCCACTACTCGACATTCACGACATCCGGTATTTGTCTAAGATAGCCAAATCTTCAGGAACAGTTACGATTGTTGATAACACATTTGCGACTCCCTACTTTCAAAATCCTCTTGCTCTAGGAGCCGATATCGTATGGCATAGCTGCACGAAGTACTTAGGAGGGCATTCAGATATCATCGGCGGGGCCATGATGACCGATGATCCAACTACCGATGAAGCACTTAAGTTTGCGAGAATGGCTGTTGGAGTCAATCCCAGCCCTATGGATATATGGCTACTGTCAAGAAGCATCAAAACCCTCGCTGTGCGTATGGAAAAACACCAAGAGAATGCTCTGGCTGTCGCCCGTTTTTTAAACGATCACCCCTTGGTGAATGAAGTTTACTATCCAGGACTGCCGGGAACGGAAAACCACGAAGTAGCCAATAAGCAGATGAGCGGGTATAGTGGGATCGTCTCTGCTGAGTTTGACCTCCCCATCGAAGAGACCAAGAAACTTATCTCTTCATTCGACCTCTTTCTTCTTGCAGAAAGCTTGGGGGGGGTAGAATCACTCGTCGACCATCCAGCTTCGATGACTCATGCGTCTATCCCTAAAGATGAACGCGAGAAAATGGGACTCTCCGATGGACTCATACGGTTCTCCGTGGGTATTGAAGACTCGGAAGATCTGATCAGTGATCTTGCTCGAGCGCTGGAGAAATCCCGACATACCCTATGCCCCGGAGGGGGATAGCCGGTAAGCTAACTACCCTAAAAAGTGTTAATACGATCGATCAGCTCACGGACGATACCAAATTCCATACGTGTATGGTGGAATACAAGCCTAGGTAGATCCAAAAAATCATCTTCTTCCGGCAAAGCTTTACACTGTCTCATACTCCCAGAAGCAATAAGACCGGAAAATTCTTTGTTGAGAAGGCTTACCTGCTCATCGGATAAGGGCGTCTTCAAACGAATCACCAAATCATCACGAACATAGCGGCTGGAATGGTACCTTCGATAGAACTGCTCTACATGTGCCACTGCATCTTCAGGACCCGATGCGATATGGAACAAGCTTAGGTCATCACGACTGATCCAACCATTCTCCAGTAAGTTTTTCTTCACATACACTTCCCAGTGGTGCCAATACACCCCCCCCTCACCATCAACCAACACAACGGGGATAATACTCGTTTTCCCAGTTTGCATCAGCGTCAAGATTTCGAATAACTCATCCATCGTCCCATAACCACCAGGAAAGACAGCGGCTGCGTTGGCATGACTCAAAAACATCAATTTACGAGTGAAGAAATAACGAAAATGAATCAATTTAGGGTCACCGCGAATATGTCGGTTGGTAGGTGTTTCGAAGGGCAAACGTATCGATAAACCGAAACTACCATCGGAAGCCGGACCTGTCATTCCAGCCTTCATGATCCCGCCGGCGGCACCGGTGATACACATCCAACCCTTCTCTGCTAGGGCAATGCTGAATTTTTCCGCAGCAGCATAATCGGGGTGGGTTTCAGGGGTACGTGCAGACCCAAAAATACTGATCTTTTGCGCATCGGAATTTTCATTAAATATACGATAAGCATAACGCATCTCTTTTAACGATCGGGTGATCAATTTGAGCTGGTCGGTTCTATGTCCCTCTAGGACCATCTTCAGTATTGTCTGGATCTGCTGAGTAAGTAAGTCTCCTTCGTAGGAGTTGATCTCTCCACCAAACTGATCAATTAACTGGTGGATCACTTTCACAACACCTTCATCTGTCGGTTTTAAATCAGTCATATACCATTCACCGTAGAGCTAATATTATCGTCTTTCTTCCACAGCATACATTTTTTGAAGAGCTTAGTAAAACAATTTATTAATCAGTTTTTGAATTGAGAGAGGTATAATTATCAGGTGAATATGGATGGGGGTGGCTGGATTCGAACCAGCGTATCCTAAGGAGTCGGATTTACAGTCCGATGCAATTGGCCACTATGCGACACCCCCAAACGGGAAAAAGATGCTGGCAGTAGGACTTGAACCCACAACCGTCCGATTACAAGTCGGGTGCTCTACCAGTTGAGCTATGCCAGCGTCGTATTGAAGTGATATTTATAGCAGAGAGCGAAATTTCAACTCAAGCTCTTTTTCTGAAAAAGTTTACATGCAAAGGTTAGGGTCGACTTTGTACAATTTTTAAACGA
>JAJFMC010000424.1 GCA_021772365.1 Chlamydiota bacterium | reverse complement strand
TTTTATCAAGATTAGCCAAAAAACCACGTGAAATTATGCACTTTTCCTCATCATTCAAGTTGTTTTTGTGAAATCATGTTAGGACCCACAGCAAAAAATCCCCTAAAATGGCTATCAAATCTTTTTAATCAAAAGGCCCTGTCTGAGACAGCAGTAATATTTTTAATTGTACTGCTTTTTATATGTAATTTGTTGAGATCAGGACAGTTTTTAATTAATTGTTCGAAATGCTCGTCACTAGTTATGCAGGCTCTTAATGTCAATGTGTCGGCAAACTTTCCATATTTATGAATTAACTTGTTTAGTTCGTTTATTTCAGATTTTTCTGGGGGGGATAGATGAATATTTATCTTTTTTCTCTCATTCTCTTTGAGAGAAGAAATCCATTTCAAAAGCTTAGCAGTCTCTAGATTTTGTTTAGTAATCGTTATTTCTATTACACCAATTTTGTTGAGAGAGACACTTTGTTTTGTCGTTTCTGAGATGAATTGCAGACATTTTTTAGATAGAGTGTCGGGTGTATTTGGTTCCAGAAGGGTAATTAGAGAAACTACAAGATTCAGGGATAAATGACTATTTTGGGATTCTGAAGTTTTACTTGTGTTAATTGCTTGAGAAGGAAATAGAATCTGTTTCCAACACTGCTTAATTTTTTTAAGTGTTTGATCGGGCGACACACCATCCATTTTTTTTAATATCTTAGTTGATGTGGAGATAAATTGAGGCTTGAATGTTTCAATCCAGGATTCGTTAGAGTGCTTAGAAATAAACATTTCTATTACATTGAAATTTTCACTCGGAGATTTACTCTGTCCTGGCTTTTGTGTTTGGGGGTGTAAATTATTATTCAAGGTAAGATTGTTTTCGGGAACGTTTTGCAAAGACACGTTAATTTCTCTTTAAATGGTTAATTTAGTTGACTAAGTTAATATAACATACCAAGGCTGTTTATGTATATCAATGTTTTTTAAGATTATAGTTAATGTTTTTGTGTATGCTCAAGCAATGACGTCAACTTAAGCCCTGGTAGTGTAAACCTGAATATTGGCTTCAAATGGGCTGTTCTGCTATGATTCAAAGGCTAAGTGACTGAAACAATCTATCATGAGGTATTTATGTTGGAAATCAACCTAAAAGGTAAACGTGCATTTATCGCCGGTATTGGTGACGACCAGGGCTACGGATGGGCGATCGCTAAGACTTTAGCTGAAGCCGGAGCAGAAATAATCATCGGCACATGGACACCATTAATGAAAATTTTTGAAATGAGCCTAGAAAGAGGAAAATTCGACGAATCACGAAAGTTGTCCGATGGATCACTGATGGAAATCGCCAAAGTCTACCCTCTCGACGCGACCTTTGACTCCATCGACGACGTCCCTGAAGAGATAAGGAACAACAAACGCTACAAAGAATACGACAATTACACCATCACTGATGTCGTCGCTGAGGTTAAAAAAGATTACGGTACTATAGACATCCTTGTCCACTCCCTAGCAAATGGACCTGAAGTGAGTAAACCGCTCCTTGAAACTTCAAGAAATGGTTATTTAGCAGCAATAAGCGCTTCATCCTATTCTTTTGTGAGCATGTTGGCTCATTTCGGTGAAATCATGAACGAAGGTGGTACAGCATTATCACTTACTTTTATGGCTTCTGAAAAAGCTGTTCCTGGATATGGGGGGGGGATGAGTTCTGCCAAAGCGGCACTGGAAAGCGACACTAGAACACTCGCATGGGAAGCTGGAAGAAAATGGGGTATCAGGGTAAACACCATTTCCGCTGGTCCTCTGCGTAGCCGAGCGGCAAAAGCTATCGGGTTTATTGACACCATGATCAATTATTCTGAATACAATGCTCCCCTATCTAAGCCTCTGAAAGCTGAAGAAATTGGTAACAGTGCAGCATTCCTCTTATCCTCAAACTCGTCTGCAGTCACGGGAGTCACTCTATACGTCGATAATGGACTGCACGCAATGGGCGTAGCAATGAATGGCATGGAAACCTGCACTTCTGAATAAAAAAACACCGTAGATAGTCAATTTTTTCACAAATAAACTGTCTGCGGTGTTCTTAAAAATAATTTCTGACACTCATTGATCATGAGATTTTATGTTTTAGATACTAAAGTCCCCAAATGATATTTGGTGCACATGGTCCTACGCCTGACATATAGTTAACTCCTTTATAGTTTTGGTTTAATTAGCTACCTGGAACTAAAATATTTTGTATGATTGTTGAGACTGGGCCTACTTGCATTGAAACTCCTTTAGTTTATGGTTTGTGTTATCACCCTTATGTATTCAATTGTATATCTTTTTTACGAATTTGTCAAGTGTTATTTTCATTTATTTAAACAAACAGTGTTTTTTATTAGTAAAACACAATTTTCAAACAATTTTTCCCATGAACCTAAAACATTAGCGATTTCTAAACGCTTTGATGATTTCCAAAGAAAGTTTAATCTTATCATCATAAACATACAACTCAGTACGAGTTAATTCTTTTTCCAGTTTAAAAACACAACGTTTTAGAGTTATCGAACGATTCCCGTACAATGCTTTTCGAAGTTTTTTACTGTCTTTACCGGCAGCATCTTTTAGTTTATTAAGATTACTCAAAACTTTAAATTCGTCACAGATA
>JAJFMC010000423.1 GCA_021772365.1 Chlamydiota bacterium | reverse complement strand
TACTCCCATTTGTCTAATGATGAGGCTGTTAATGCAATTCTTGCAGAGCTTAATATACGATATATTGAACTTAGGTATTAATTGAAAAAGATTTAATGTATTATTGGTGAACTATCAAAAAATATGTTAAACTAGATTAGGATTAACCTTGTATATTTATAGGTTAAATACACTTACTTAGGTTGATTATTTAAACTTTAGTTGCGTGTAGGTAGGTTTTCATGCATGAACGTAAAATAGCAGCGGATCAATATAATAGGTATTATGAGTTCTTAACAAAGCTCGATTTGTTTGCTGGTTTGAAGTTGAAAGATATAAAAAATCTTCTCCCTCTTCTACAAGAAGTATCCATCCAAGGCGATGAAATTCTGATACAAGAGGGTGAAGAAGACTACTCTATGTATATTCTAATTTATGGACGTTTGCAAGTTGTAGTAGGGAACCCATATACACCTATTGCAGAGATTACACCTGGTGATGTAGTAGGGGAAATATCCCTACTGGCCCAAGAAAAACGTACAGCGACCGTTTTTGCCATGCGTGACAGCCTTTGTCTAAAATTATCTGAAGAAAATTACAAGATTTTTGAACAAAATAATATTGTTTCTGCATTCAAGATGGCTAAAACTTCTATTAAAAGGTTATCGAAGAAAAAAGAAGTGACTCATCCAGGGCAAAATATTAGCATCATCACAGTCGCTCCTGCCGGAGACTCAGACCACCACGAATTTGTGCATGTTCTTCATAATCGGCTTAGTGAAAACTACAAAATTGTGACAGTTACTCCTGAAGTTTGTGACGAGTATTTTAATAAGAACATGGCATTATCCGAGATTACTGATGAAAGTAGTTACAAATTCATGAAGTGGATTCAAAAATTAGAGGATGAATATCGTTATATTATTTTTTCCACTGACAGACAGATGACTCCATGGACAAATAGATGCCTTCGTGAAGCTGACCATATTATTTTCATTGCAGACTCAAGAAGTCATCCGGCATTGAACTCTATAGAATTGTCTTATGACCAAGAAAATGTACGAGCTCCTAAAACCACAGATATGATTTTTGTTCACTCAGAAGACACTACTAAGATACGTGGGTCTAAAGAATGGCTCGAAGGACGTACTGTGAAGGGGTATTTTCATGCTAAAATGGGCTCTAAAAAAGATTTAGATAAAATAGCCAGGATTATCACAGAGCAGTCTATAGGTGTTGTACTAAACGGTGGTGGAGCGCGCGGGTATGCTCATATTGGTGTTTTAAAGGCTTTTGAGAAGTGTAACATTCCTATCGATTATATCGGTGGGACGAGTATGGGGGCATTAATTGCTTCAGTATATTCTTTAGGAGGCATGGAGGCTCTTATACAGTATTCTGAGGATTTTTCTAAGAATTACAGGGGCGACTACACCTTTCCTTTCATCTCTCTCATGAAGGGGCGAAATCACGGACATACTTTTACCCATAAGTGTTGCTTGAAAGCACGACATAAGAATTTCCATAAAAAAAAATATGGGTAAAAGTATGCCCTTTTTTTACACACCTTAATTTTGTTATTGATGCATTCTGCTTTACCATTGTCAATCCGATGTTCAAAATAATTTAATAGTCCTTCATAATGATGAAGGAGAGTCCGAGCTGTTTTGGCTATCTGGTCAACTCCCGACTCAATTGCTTGGATGATCGACCAACCGAGAAACCTTGCTCCTTCAGATTTTGAATCGAGAGGGTGTTTTTATCATCGATTTGGGTATAAAAGATTTTAGAGTTGGACATAGAGAACCTCCTATTGTTTATTTGCTGTAGGATAGCTCTACGTCCTCTCTCATGCAATTTCCCTGTATTCTGAATTGGTTTAATGTTAATGTCGATTTTTATAAACAGGAGAGTTTAATGTCTTTAGAGTTAACAATTAATAATAGTGGGGGCGTATTTACAAAACTGGTTGATCTACCTTCAGAAAAGCCTGGAATAATTAAAAAAATCTGTAATTATGTAAAAAAAATATTCAAATCCCTCGTTAATTTCTTTCTATTTCCCACACGTTATTTTGGATCAAAAACATGGTCTATTCCTGGGATTATCATTCGTATTCCATTTATCTTGTTCAAGCGAATTTTTGGATTTACAGGAGGGATGTCTTTATCTGAGGAAATATTAGGGAAAGGGTACCAGTTCGACACAAAAACTCTTGGAAAAGAAGAAACGAAGAAACTGATTCGAAGTGCTACACTTGCGACGGCTGTTAACAAATTTACTCCTAAATGGAAAGCGGCGATGGATGCATTTGGCATGTCTGTCGTCAAACCTACGGAAATGAAACTTGATCCAAGTCGTGTAAAGATAAATCCGAACATTGAATATAACGATGTACGCTTTTTCGATAGAACGTCCGGATTGAAAATGATGGCTGTAGCCAGTGACACAGAAGTTCTTGTAACTTTTGGCGCTCTTGGTGCTCCAAGAGTCGAGATTGCCGATAAAAAAGAGCGTGAAGCTTTAGAGTCCAAAATTTGGGAAAAAGTTGTTTGGTCGGGATTAGTTGGGCTAAAGCCCTGTATTTATGAAGATGCTAATAAGCTCTTTAAGGCGATAAAGGGTAGCCCTAGCCTCAAAGGGAAAAAGATAAAGCTTGTTGGGCATTGTATGGGAGGGTCTTTGGCAACCTATATTGGTTTGAAGCATCAACTTCCAGTAGATAGTTTCAATACACTTGCTATTGGAACCGGCTTACAACAGCAGATTGGCAGCAAAGCATTATCGCAGGCAGAGAAATATGTCACACACGTATCTGTTGCGGATGACTTCTTTAGTGACTGCAAAAACCTTAAGGGCCTAGATGTCTTTTGCAACCTCATGGGAATCAAAACAGCTGGTAACTTTGGAAAGCACTATCGAATTCCTGCAGCGAAGGATTATATCGCAGTGAAGGAGTATAGCAAACGACAAGAAGCTATTCATAACTATTTTCTAGGTAGTATGATGGAGTACATAGGGAAAGGATATCGCGCTCTTCCACAAGACATTGCAAAAACGGAAAACATGCTCGCTTACAGTTGTTAAGAACCGTTATTAATGAAGATCCTACCTCCGGAGAACCTGATTGCTACCTTCACCACAAGAGATATACCGTCGTTTCACGTATTTAAGTCCAATTTCTATAAATAAAATGAAGTGAAACCTTGGAGTTACAAAACTGCTTTTTTGTTAATTCACCCGTTGTTAAAAGGATACTCACCGCCACCGGATAGGTCGCGCGTCAGCGCTTTTGGACGCACTTAATATTAGATGCATCTCTGGATTAACATCATGTGCCACAAGTGTAGACACGAGAAAGAATTTATCCAGATAGGCTAAAAAATGTAAAATCAAAGACATAAAGCTCTAGTACGTCGATACTCTTGTGGAACTTCCGCTCTAAAGCGCTGGCGCGCGACGTACCCGGTGGGGGTAAGTTTCTATTTGTTTACGGTCTTCTAGGTGGACAAAGCAATTCTTGCTTTACTCTAAAGCGCTGACGCGCGACCTATCCGGTGGGGGTGAGTTTCTATTTGTTTACGTTCTTCTAGGTGAAAAAAGCAATTCTTGCTTTACTCCAAAGCGCTGACGCGCGACCTATCCGGTGGGGGTAAGTTTCTATTTGTTTACGGTCTTCTAGGTGGGTAAAGCAACTCTTGCTTTACTCTAAAGCGCTGGCGCGCGACCTAATCGGTAACGGGGAGGTGGAATGTCTTATAACACAATATTAGTGGTATGGGGGTTGGATTTCATTAGGAAAAGTACTCGATTGAGATCACGATCCTTTCTCACTGGGCGGAAAAGGGGCAATTGCATGTTTTACGTGTTATTAAAAAGAGTGGAATAATTGATGATGTGAAAACACCTTTTGTTCCCGTGTCTCAGAAACTTGTAGTTGTGAATGATATGCCTATAACTGACAATCAACGGCTTGAGGTGGGTGTTAACCTGTTAGGTGAGGTGGAAGTTACAGATAGTAAAGGTGTTGTGGTATCTTTAGTAGATGATGAACTGACAGCTTTAGATGACCTAACGTTCATACAACAAGGAGGATGGAAACAGGTTGTCTGGCCATTTTCAAAATGATAAATGAAATTTTTCTGGCAATTTTTTTTGGCCATGATAAGGTGAGATTATATGGTAGAATAAATGACCGTTAGCGCGACCTAGGAGTGGTCTGATGAACATGACACCTTGCTTACATACTGATAAGGAAGCCTTACAAGAAGCTATGGCTAGAGAAATCGTTGTCATGAGGAACTTACTTACAAGTCTGAATGATGAATGTAATGCAATAAGAATGCAAAATTCTAACATGTTTGACGATGTCATGGATGAGCGTATCTGTCTTTTCAGCAGCTTCGAACAGTGGAGCGAAAAGTTGATCGAAATTACCGTCAAACTCGCTAATGACGCTGAGGTTTTTCTTCGTCATCCTCTTAGTCTGCGTCATTCTGAAGCAATAGAGATCTTGCAGGAATGTTTGGATCCTGATGATTTCGAGCTTTTATCAATGCGAGAACAAATCGTCGCTTTAATCGATGAGATTCATCACCAAAATGACGTGAACGCATCGCTAATTAAAGATGGCGTTCCATCTGGTTGGTTTGAGGAGGCTCGTCAGGAAACTGAAGTGATGCCTAAACTAAAAAGCGTTGTTGCCGTCATCGATAAATAGACAGGATTGGGTCGCAATCCAATGCTTTATTAGCAGAAAAAGTTTAAGTTGAATTCTATATATTGTATTTCCACACCATGTTTCCGTTACATTTTTAACAGGATAGGCAGGGTAAGTAGGAAGGTTTTTGGCCATGAAGACCATCGTGATATCCTGCCTATTCTGTTAAAAATAGCTAAGGCTATTGCCCAATACAAAGCTTGTAAGGGGCTGTAATCACGGTTATGTTTTTGTGTCAGTCTTATGAGCATTTGCTTTAGGTAGCTGTATGTGGGCAGACTCCACTTTACCCGTAGGGTTTGCCAACTTGATACCTGTAAAGCCTTGGAAGGCCATTGACATGAGGCCTGTCATGATAAAGACGATACCCATCCCTTTCAACGCGGGAACAACATCGGAAACGGTAATTTTTTCACGAATTGCTGCTATCAGTGCAATTGCTAACCACCAGCCCATTCCTGAACCGAAAACGTACACGAGGTTAGGAACAAACGGATAGTCCCTGGCAACAGCAAAGAGGCAGGCTCCGAGTATTGCGCAGTTCACTGCAATAAGTGGTAAATACACTCCCAATGTGTGGTACAGAGGAGGTGATACTTTCTCTATCACAATTTCTATCATTTGGACGAAACCGGCAATGACGGCGATAAATAGTAAGAATTCCAAAAAGTTTAGGTCTATATTGGCAGCGTTAATACCGAAAACACTCAGCCATGCCAATGCTCCGGGTTTTGTAATAAATGCATGAACGAACCAGTTGAGGACTCCAGCGCAGGTGAGGACGAATACTACAGCGACACCAAGGCCGTTTGCTGTTTTGAGTTTTGTAGAACATGCTAGATATGTACACATCCCTAAGAAGTTGGCTAAAAGAAAGTTTTCGATAAATATCGATTGTACTAACAGGCCAAAAAGATTGATTGATTCGTAATTACCCATCCACATAAGTCGTTACCCTGTGCCTTCTTGCTTGTTGATGATATTGAACACCCAAATCATGCCTCCGATAATGAAAAAGGCTGCCGGGGCGCTTACCATCATCGCAAAATTCTCATATAAGTTAGGATTTTCTGCTGTTGCGTACCACGATAGTGGAACGATCTGTACATTGAACAATTGTCCAAAACCGAAAAACTCACGGATTGCTCCGATAATCATTAGCACCCATGCGTATCCCAGACCAGCTCCCATTCCGTCGAAAAATGCAGAGGGTGGATCCACTGTCAAGGCCATGCCTTCTGCGCGTCCCATCACTAAACAGTTGGTGATGATGAGTCCGACGAAAACGCTGAGTACTTTTGAGATATCATAAAAGTAGGCTTGCAAAAACTGATCGATGATGATAACAAACACCGAAATAATCGCTAGCTCGGTAATGATACGAACACTGTCGGGGGTGACCTTTCTAAGAAGCGATACAAAAAATGAAGAGCATGCGGTCACGAAGGTTACTGATAGTCCCATAGTTAGAGCAACAGAAAGCCTGTTTGTAACTCCTAATGCTGAGCATATCCCTAAAATTGCAACGAGAATCTGGTTACTATTCCACACCTTATCTGTCAGGTAGGTAAGGGGATTACCTTTTTTTACTGTCATGATGACGCCTCTTTTTTGTTACCATTATTCTTTTTATACTGGTCGTGGATTTTTATCAGAAACGGGCGGTATGGTCCGAGAGAGTCTTGGTAGGCGGCAGTCACCCCATTACCTGTCAGTGTTGCTCCAGACATTCCATCCACAGCACTTTTTGCCTTGGGAGTGTTTCCTAGGACTTCGGGGACCTTACCTTTGACGACGGTGATACCAAGTTCTGTAGTTTTAAAATCTGTTGTACCATCGGGACTTTCCTGGAAGATCAGTTTTCCCGGGAAGTCGCTTTGCCATTCAGGAGTAGAAATGTTTGCACCTAGGCCCGGTGTTTCTTTTTGTTGGTACCATGTGATTCCGATCACGGAGTCGCCGTTAGGGTCGATAGCAAGGTATCCGTAGATTGCGTCCCACAGTCCAAAACCGTTGACGGGGATTACCCAACCCTCTGGCTGTGTCTTTTCGGGATCGATCTTCTCCCCTTCTTTCGGATTGGGCAAAATCTTGTACACAAGCATGAGAGGTAACTTGTAGTAGCCCAATTTTTGGAATTCCGATAGATATTCTTGTTCATCGACATTCGCTTCTTTAAAGGATTTGAGGTTTCCCTCATGATCGACGAGAAAAGGGACTAGTCTCTTATTGTAAATTTCTAATATTTGTTGGCTTGTCGCATAGTCTGTTTTCTTGCCAGGAACAAGGACACCTCCTGGAGTAAACTTGGCTGGCTCGTATTTTTCGTCATCATCTTTGATGAGGAAGTAACCACCATAGCTCAGAATTTTTGCAGCGATCATCATCTGTTCACTGCGGTCGAGTTCTTTCGCTTCAGCTTGGGGCTTGGCAAGGACACTTGCGATTATCGATAGAACCAGCGCACAGACAACACTGAGTGTTACCATGAAGACAATAGTGCGTGTGTTGGAATTTCCTCGGCTAGGCTGTTGCTCTGACACGACTTCCCCTCCTCTTCCTCTTTCTGTAGATTTTTACTGCGTAGTAGTCGAATAGTGGGGCAAATACATTACCCATCAGGATAGCGAGCATGACCCCTTCTGGGTATGCAGGGTTGATCAACCGGATGACAATAGCGACGACTCCGCATAGAGTTCCAAATGCCCATTTTGCCCCATACATATCTGGCGAAGAGACAGGGTCGGTGGCCATGAACACAAGGCCGAAGGCCATCCCTCCTAGTATGAGGTGTTTATAGGCAGGGAATCCAAACTGCGCAGGTGTCCACGCTCCGTGGTCAACAGCAAGATATGATGATCCTAAGTTGAATAACGTTGCGGTTAGAAACGCGCCTATTCCCATGGCTACCATTGTTCTCCAGGAGCCCACTCCCGTCCATATCAAAAATAGAGCACCGAGAAAAATGAGTAGACCTGAGGTTTCTCCAATGGAACCTAACTTGTTACCGAGGAGGAAGTCCCAGTTATTGTTTTCGCCGATGCCGTAGTTGAGAGAAGAAAAGTGGTAGGCATCTTCATAATTACCGGGGGAAAGTCCCAGACCACCGTCTAAAGTAGGGGTTGTCACGAAGCTGCGCATTTGGTCTTGCGTGAGACTTCCAAGAGACGCGCTATGGTCCCCAGCTTCATTCCACTTCGTAAAATACTGTTTGATCGTATCGATGGTACCGACATTTGTGTCGACATCATTTGTTGCGATGGCGTCGACATGAACACGCTTAATATCTTGTGGGACATTGAACTGGCTGAGCTTCGTAGCCTGTGTATAGCCATCTAGTGATGTTTTACCGGCATCACTGTTCATTTTGACAAGACTTTCGCGTACTGTCGTCGGGTTAGAACCTACCCACACAGTACCGGACATACGGCCGGGGAATCCGAAAAAGAGGAAACAGCGGCAGGCGAGTGCTGGGTTGACGATATTCATTCCCGAGCCGCCGAACACCTCTTTGGAGAGGACCACGCCGACGCTAACACCCACGGCTACCATCCATAGTGGAATCGTTGGCGGGAGGATTAAAGCATAGAGAATTCCTGTTACGAGGAACCCTTCAGAGATTTCATGGCCGCGAATACAGGCGAAGAGACCTTCCCATAGTCCACCAATGGCGTACGAAACAAAAATAATGGGTAGGACAATTATAGCGCCTTCCGCTAGGAAACTCATCCAGCGGTCGTTCTTCCCGGCAAAGGCTAAATATTTATCTATAGAGGTCGCCGCGGCGAGGTATTCGTCCATCAGCTGGTAATCGCCACTAGAATAGACTATACTTTGTAGGCCTGTATTCCATATGGAGAATAAAATTGCTGGGAGAAGAGCAAAAACGACGATGATCATCCATCGCTTGATGTCGATGGCATCGCGAATGTGTGGCCCTTTTGAGGTGTTAATCGCCGCTTCATACATAAATGTATCACCTGCAGTGATCAATGGCCTGATTTTATGAAGCGGTTTCCCTTCTTCTGTCAGGGATAGTTGATAATCGAAGAGTCTACGTAGCATATTTCAATACCCGGTCTATATAGGAATTCTCTTCTTAGGCTAGCAAATTTTTCACAAAAGTCAAATAAAAAATACTTCGGACAGGGGTTCATGTAAAATAATATTTTTAGAATTATTCAACGCGAAGTCGCAGAGACACGGGGGCGCGGAGAAGAAATAAGAGTTGATTCTCTTCTCCGCGTCCCTCTGTCTCTGCGACTTCGCGTTGAAATATTACGAAAAACAAACTGAAAAACTCAAAAGTGAAATGTAAGCACGTGAATTGAAGGTGTTAGGGGTAAAATAATTATTTTACAGGAAGTGCTGTACTTCGGATCCTGACTATCCATGCTCACTTACTGAATATGTACTGCTCTCACTTGAATGTGAGAATTTTGCCAAAAACCAATTCTTCAACTTGTTTGGGTATAGCTTTTAAAAACTATGGCTGAGTATTTACGCTGCAACATCAGTATTCATTATACCATTAATCAATTGTGTCTTGGACCCCGATTGCCACCCCAAACTTGTCGTAAACGGTCTTTTTTGCGGCCAGATGCGTAGCCTAGAATTGTAGGTAAGGGTTCAACACCATAACGAA
>JAJFMC010000422.1 GCA_021772365.1 Chlamydiota bacterium | reverse complement strand
TTTCAGTTTGTTCTTCAGCTAGTTTAATTTCTCTTTGTTTTATTCGATCTTCAGCTTTATCACTTTCCTTTAGAATATCTTTTAAATATTTTTTTGCCGCCCTATATTTATCTCTGAGAGTGTTTAGCCTTCTGAATGAAGCTGACCCTGCACTTGCCCGTACTCTCATGCCGTCCTGTCCTATCTCGTCTAAACTAATTAGATTTTTCTCCAACATAATTGCAATGCTTTGGGCAAGTAAATCATCAAGAAGCTCGCCTTGTTCCGCTCTAAAGTTTGATAATGTTTTTCTGCCAATACTTACGTCTCCCCTAATCCAAATAAAGCCATAGTGTTCTTGGCAGTATCTTCCTAAGGTTCTCGCACTGGCTATCCCTTCAATTGTGGCATAAAGCCAAAGTGTAACGATAATTTTGGGATCAATAGCGGGCCGTCCTTAAGTTGACGGCATCGCCTGAACATTCTGCGCAATTGATCAATTTTGAAATAAGGAAAATTCAATACAAGCGCTTTATTTAGGAAACGTCATCCATGGATAGGACGTTTCAACGCTGCAAGGGTTGCGTCTTTGATAGCTTCTGTCAACGTCGGATGTGCATGACTAGCGCGGGCTATCTCTTCAAGAGTCATCTTCTTTTCTATCGCCATCACCCCTTCACCGATTAACTCTGAGGCATGTGGCCCGACGATATGCATACCAATTAACCGTCCGGATTCAGTATCGCCAATCACTTTTACAAAACCATCGGTATCATTGCTACAGCGTGCTCGTGGATTCCCTTTGAACTGAAACATGCCGATAGTTGGCTTGAGCCCCATCTCTTTTGCTTCAGCCTCTGTCAATCCTACTGTAGCTACTTCAGGATGGGTGTACACTACGTTGGGGATAGCCATGAAGTTGACGTGAGATTGTTGCCCAGCAATGATCTCCACTGCGGCCATCCCTTCTTCCGAAGCGCGATGTGCTAAGCCTGGTCCTTCTGTTAAATCACCGATTGCATAAATATGGGTGTGTGAGGTTCTGAAGTTGCTATCTACTACTACAAATCCTCTATTGATAGTAACACCGATTTTTTCAAGTCCAAGTCCTGCAGAATAGGGACGTCGTCCCACACATACTAGAACGACATCAACATCTTTTTGATGTTCTTTGCCATCATGCTCAAACGTTATTTTCACACCTTTTTCATGCACTTCACCGGATGTCACTTTACCTTTTAGGTAAAACTCTAAACCTTGTTTTTTGAATATTTGCAAAAGAGTTTTACATACTGTTTGGTCCATGGTAGGGGCGACGGTATCGAGCATTTCGACGACGGTGATTTCTGTCCCAAGTCTCCGGTATACAGAGGCTAACTCTAGACCGATAACACCTGCACCAATAACAAGCATTTTGTTGGGCACCGTTTTCAAGCTCAAAGCACCTGTGGAACTGACAACTTTTTCTTCATCGAATGGAAGGAATGGTAGAGGTATCGGTTCAGACCCTGTTGCGAGGATAAAGTGGGTGCTTTTGATCTTTTTTCCATTGACCTCAATAGTATTAGGGTCTACAAAAGATGCGGTTCCTTCGATTCTGTCGATTTTATTTTTGTTAAACAGCGCAGCGATTCCTTGCGTCAACCCTTTAACGACCTCTTCTTTTCTGGTCATCATCTTATCAAAATCAAAATCGATATCTTTCGCTTTGATTCCATGTGCTTCGCCATCGTGTTTCAGCAGATGGAAGTATTCTGTAGACTGCAGTAGAGCTTTCGACGGGATACATCCTACGTTGAGGCATGTCCCTCCAAGGGCCTCATTTTTTTCGATACAGGCTGTCTTTAATCCAAGCTGAGCAGCACGAATTGCGGCGACATAACCTCCAGGGCCTGCCCCAATGACAACGAGGTCATAATTTTTTTCGGTCATAAGTACCTCAGGCGTTATACATCAATTAGAAGACGTGCAGGATCTTCAAGAGAGTTTTTAATATGGACAAGGAAAGAAACGGCTTCTTTTCCATCGATAATACGATGGTCATAGCTTAGCGCTAAATACATCATCGGGCGAATCACGATCTCATCATTGACAACGACAGCACGCTTTTGAATGGCGTGCATCCCCAAAATAGCACTCTGAGGGGGATTAAGTATTGGTGTCGAGAGAAGCGAGCCATAGATCCCACCATTCGTGATAGTAAATCCCCCACCTAGAAGATCATCAACTACTAATCCACCCTTTCGAGCTTTCTTAGCCAAATTTAGAATCTCCAGTTCAATTTCTGCAAATGACAATTTATCGCAATTTCTAACCACAGGAACAACCAGTCCTTTATCTGTACCTACAGCAATACTCACATCATAATAATGGCGATAGACAGCATCGGCGCCATCGATATAAGCATTTACGTCGGGAAAAGCTTTCAGGGCTGACACACTCGCTTTAACGAAAAATGACATAAAACCAAGTTTCACATCGTGATCTTTGACGAATTTCTCTTGGTATTTCTTACGAAGTGCCATCACCTGTGTTAAATCGACTTCGTTAAATGAGGTCAGCATCGCAGTATCTTGCTGTACTTCGACAAGACGCTTAGCAATAACTTGTCGCAAACGTGACATCCGTTTACGTACCTCTGCTCGTTCTCCAACCGGTGCTGGTGTCTGTGGAACGGGCACTGGGGTAGCTGTAGGAGCCTGTGGTGCTTGTGTTACTACCTGTGGTGGTGGCACTTGTTGGGCAGGGGCTGGGACTTTGATTTCGCTGACGTAATCTTCTTTCGTGATCCGTGCACCCTGATCCGGAGACTGAGCATTTGCAGGTGCAGTGGCGGGAGTTACTGCAGGCGTTTCTTCTCTAGGTTTGCTTTGAGCCACAGGTGGTGGTGCACTTGCCGCACCCTCTGTATCGACATAACCGATAACCTGACCGATAGTAACAGTATCTTCGGTGTTGACAATGATTTCTATGACGCCACCTTCCGGTGCATAGAGAACTTGATTAACTTTATCTGTTTCTAACTCTATAATCTCATCATCCATAGCGACGACTGATCCACTAGTTTTGAGGATCTCACCCACAATGGCTTCACTGATCGATTCCCCCATTGTTGGAACTTTAATTTCTACTTTCATTTGGTCCTCTTCAATTAATTTCTATTTTGTCCAGCGACATCAAAAATTGACGGTCGCTTATTTCCAAATAACTGGTCCATGAACCGCTCGTATTCTCGCTTATGCCTTGATATTGAACCTGTTGCAGAAGCAGCACTTCGATTTCTTCCTGCATAGCGGAGATTTCCCCCTTCAGGAAGACACTCTGTAAGGTGAGGTTGAATGTACTGCCATGCTCCCATATTCTGCGGTTCTTCCTGTAGCCAACAATAATCTGTCGCTTGACTATACTTGCTTATCAGGGCTCGAATTTTATCTTCGTGCAGCGGGTATAGTTGTTCAATTCTGATAATTGCCGTTTTGTCAACAGCACGTTTTTCCCTTTCTGCAATAGCGTCATAATATACTTTTCCTGTACAGAAGATGACATGTTCAACATCTTGAGGATCTATCGGATCGTCAATAACCTCTTGAAATGCCCCCTTAGCGAAATCAGAAAGCGAACTAACGCATTGAGGGTGACGAAGCAGGGCTTTTGGAGTGAACACGACGAGTGGCTTCGGCGATTTTCTGTAAATTTGCCTACGGAATAGGTGAAACAGCTGTGCAGGAGTCGAAGCATCCACGACAAACCAATTTAGGTCTGCAGAAATTGTCAAAAACCGCTCCATACGTGCTGACGAGTGCTCAGGACCTTGCCCTTCATATCCATGAGGGAGAAGCATGACGACGTTATTTTTCTGTCCCCATTTCTGCTCCGATGAACAGAGAAATTGGTCGATGATAACCTGTGCGCCGTTACAGAAATCTCCGAATTGTGCTTCCCAAACAATAAGATTTTCCGGTGCGGCCAGACTATAACCATATTCGAAGCCAAGAACACCGTATTCAGACAGAAGAGAGTTAATAACATCTAACCGCCCTTGCCCCTCTTTAAGGTGCTGCAACGGCAAATATGATTTTTGGTTGACCTGATCTACAAATAGGGCGTGTCTGTGGCTAAACGTCCCTCGTCCACAATCTTGTCCCGAAATTCTTACACTTGACCCATCCCAAAGCAGGCTTCCGTAAGCCAACAGTTCACCCATGCCCCAGTCAATAGCCTTTTGATCGTTAGCCATCGCTAAACGATCCTTATTGAGCTGCTTCAGCTTGCGGTGAAGGTTAAACCCTTCAGGAGTCATTGCAATTTTTTCACCAATTGTGCGTAGAGTTTCGGGGTCGACACCCGTCGGTACGGAACGTAACATTCCAGCGAGGTCATCATCAAAATTGCCTCTTGCAATTTCTTCAGGATTAATCTTTGGTGCCTCCTCTTCAGGGTAGCGCGTACCATGGAGAGCTTCTTGCAGCGCCTGTTTGAACTCTTCTTCAAGCGATTCGGCCATGTGTCTTTCGAGAACACCCTGCTGGATAAGGTCATCTCGGTAAATTTCACGAACACCTTTCTTCTTTCTGATAATTTGATATTCTTGCGGCTGGGTGAATGCCGGCTCGTCAGCCTCGTTATGTCCATATTTTCTGTAGCAGATCAGGTCGATGAAGACGTCACAGTTGAATTTTTGGCGAATTTCAACAGCTAACATCGTTGCAAAGATGCAGCTTTCAGGATCTTCTCCGTTGACATGAAAAACCGGCGCATTGAACGCTCGAGCGATATCAGTACAGTAAAGTGTCGACCTGCCCTCTTCAGGTTGTGCGGTGAAACCGACTTGGTTATTAATCACGACATGAATCGTTCCACCGGTGGAATATCCATCCAAACCATACATTTGCATAGTTTCATAGACAATACCCTGACCAGCAATCGCCGCGTCACCATGGATGAGGATAGGAACAACGCGTAATTGAGCGTCATCGTTATTGATTAGAATCTGCTTCGCTTTGACATATCCCTCGACAACGGGATTGACCGCTTCGAGATGGCTAGGATTTGGAGCTAGTTCAACCAGGACATTTTTTCCGGACTCTGTAAGGATCGATGACGAGAACCCTTTATGATACTTAACGTCTCCACTACCCTCGTATGTGTTTGGTAGCCAGCGATCCTCAAACTCTGAAAATATTTGACTGTACGACTTATCAAGGATATTACTCAATACATTGAGACGGCCTCTGTGCGCCATTCCGATGTCAAACTGCTCGAGGCCAAGATCTGCTCCCGTATGGATCATTCCCGCGAGAATAGGAATCAGCGTCTCTCCACCTTCAAGAGAAAAACGTTTCTGCCCGACATATTTCGTATGTAGGAAGCTTTCGAAGAGCTCCGATTTATTGAGGTGTTGAAGAATCATACGTTTCTGTTCAATCGACAGCTTAATCGTAAACTTCGTAGGTTCAATCTGCTCCTGCACCCACTGAATAAGCTTTGGGTTTTGCACGCCCATGTATTCTATGCCGATGTTGCAGCAGTAAATTTCTTTAAGAGTGTCGATAATTTTGGAAAGGGGCGCTTCGGCCTCCTCCATTAGCCCGCATGTGGGAAAAAGAGTATTTGACTCCGAGGGGTCAAACCCTAGGGTTTCGAATTTGAGTTCCCAAGGCTCTTCAAAAGATTCTGTTTCTAAGGGGTTAATCTTGGCGTATAAGTGACCATATGTCCGGTAGGCATTGATCAAGCGGGCAATACGGAGTTCCCCACTAGCAGCCTTGCTTACAGATGGAGCTACAGGCTGTGGTACTGTTTCCACTGTAGTTGATTGTTTAGTAGAGTCTTGAGTAAAAACCTCTTCCACCAAAGACCCATCGAGCTGTGCGAAAAGTGCTTTCCAGCTCGGGTCGATCGATTCAGGGTGCGTCTGATATTTTCGGTGCAAATCCTCGATAATATCGACATTTGAGAATGCAGAGTTGAGAAACGACTGCGGATCCATCGTAGACCTTCCTAGAAAAATACTATCCCGTATACTTCAAGGTTTACCCTAGAGAGGGAATATTTTTAAACTATAATCATACGTCTTCATGAAATTATTTTGTACAATCATTCTCTTCCAAGCTTAATAAGCTTTTTTGGCGTTTGAGGCTAGGATAAGATTCTGCATTAGAACTAAGTCTCCTTTTTCTTATTCTTCGGGAGACGACTTTACTCTGAAGAAATACACTCACCGGTTTTTTTAAGACCTCCGGAGTCGTGTTGTATGTTAAAATTTCTTCTTTTCCATCGGTAAGCAGTAAAGATGGCACTCTCAACAACTCACTCACACCAGGTAAACCTTCTACGTGCTCGCAGAGGTGTGTCACCCCCATGAAAGCCACATATTTTCCTGAAACCTTTTTTTGCTCTTCTTCGATAATACGTGTCGCCACAAAATTCATACCTGCGACGCGCTCTTCGTTGGATTTGACACCCTTTTTCCTGTGGCTACCACATGCATAGGAAACAGAGGTGTCTATGGGGACGACACGAATACCGACTTCATGAGCTTTCTTGATGAGGTTTAGGAAGTTATACCTGGTCGACTTAACCTGTTGTCCACAATCAAGTTTTCGTAAGTAAAGTTCGACATGTGGAGGGATGACTTTATCAACAGCAAGAGATTGATACATGGAATCATAATAGATATGTTCAACATACAAAGTTCTCACACCTAGATGATACAGCTCTTCCATATGCCTAATCGCCATAGCTTTTGGAGTGAAGTCGCTATGATAATACTCACCTATGCAAAGTCCATCGTGCTTTTTCAACAAAGAGGAGAATATTTCTGATGCGATTGCTTGTTGCTCATCGGGGATTGTGACAGAGACTCTATCGTGAGATGCATAAAAGGTCTGTGCAGATTTGAGTAATTGTTTCATTGATTTATTAAATAAGAGGTATCCTGAATCTTCCAAACTCATGATTACGTTTGGAGCATAGAAGGACATGGTTTTTGGAGACTGAGTGTAACTAATAGCATTAAGATTAAAATAGCGATCAAGTTTAAGGTGTTGAATCAAAGATTGCACTTCTTTCTCTTGATGGTACACCTTGAAGGTATACTGTTTATCATCAAAATCTACAGCGACATACGGATAATCAAGAAGGTGTTGTTTAATAATTTTGAATGCTTCATTTTTTTTTTCTTCAGGAAAAGGAAGAAACTTACACGAAAAAACCATAGGAAGTGCCTTGGTCATCTCATCGATAGAAAAAGCTTCTGTACGTAAGCCATCACTTGCTATTGTCATAGATCCCCCTCTCGGTATATATTCGTATATTCACATTTTTCTTTGTGAACTGAATTTCATCAAACGGAAGATTTTTATCAACAATATACACAATAAACCTCAAGATTCATAAACGACTTCGTAGTATGGTGTGGTATCTCTACCTGTATCGATTTGGATGACACCATCCTCTATAGGTATAGTCTCCTCTGTCCGTACACCATCGTGGTCAAGTATATAGACAACCGGATTTTTCCTCTCTTTTTTATCAATCTTGATTGTGGCTTTTACGGGTTCCATAACAAAAGGTGCACTGCCTTTTTCAACTAGATATAAATCCTCAAATACTTTCATTCCTGTCTGTCTCACCCTGGCAATAGCTGTGATTAATAAATTTGTATCGGTGTCAATTGTTTCATCTTTATTCAGCGCGGTGACATAAATAGCACCAAATCGACTTTGTGCCTGAATTGTTACATTGCCTAGCTCACTTTTCGACCCATTAGCAAAACCCACAACAGCTTTTGTTCCTTCAGTATTAATGGTGAAATACCCATCCATTTCGGAAGAACCATTTTTCCACTTGAGCTGATCAGTTGAGGATTCAATGAAACCATCTTTAGTATGATCAGCTAAGTTAAAAGTGGGCGTGGATTTATTTTCATCATTAAACTCCACAACGACCCTTCCAACAGCCAGGGCTTCATGAGGTACTTTATCTGTCGAGTAAGATTTTATATCCCCTTTTACTTCCTGAAAATTTTTAAAATCCAATTCTCCTTCTGCTACCGATTGCATGTCTACGTATAGCGGAATGGTGAACTTCGATTCTTCAACATCTCCACGAAGAACTTGTCGCGATACTGCAGGAAAAAGTCCGATAACTGTTGGCTTGTCAACTTGCCATTTACCGACAAATTTATTATTTATTTTCCCTACATCTTTATTTTGAAAAATAAATGATACATCCCAGCCTTGCAGTCCCATTCCGTAAGCTCCAATAATAGCTGGCCCTTCGACACTCCATTCTGTAGGGTTAAGAATCACCCATTCAGAAACCATAAATGGTCTATTTGACACCTGCTGCAATCCTAAACTTAAGATATTAGAACCGGGGGAACTGAGCATCGAAGTGTTCACAAATTCGCCTCCTTGACGTAAACCACCAAAATAATTATGCCTATCGATGGTTCCAATAAGCGAATCAGAATGCAAGTTAAAAAAGTGGCTAGGTCCATTTCCAGCTATCCAGTTTGACGAAATCATCTCTCCATCGTAACCAGTACTCTTTA
>JAJFMC010000421.1 GCA_021772365.1 Chlamydiota bacterium | reverse complement strand
CTTGTACTAGCTGATCCCAATCTACTAGTTCTTTTTTATCTTGATAAGATTCCCTAGCAATCTTCAGCATTATATTTAAAATGTTTACATGTCCGCGATTATTACTAATAGTTCGCTCTTTTTCCATAAGGTGAAACGGTTTAGTCAAGTAAAAAGCCTCATTATTAAGTAAAACCAACTTCTTTCCTGCAAGGGAAATATCTTTTGGGTTCCGAAAACACAATTCCTCACTCAATTTCATTATGATATCTTTCTTCTTGGCAAGCAAATCATTAAGCTGTTGAGAGAACTGTAAAACATTTTTCTTTTTACTTAAAAAGTGTTCAAGCTCATTTTGTACGTGAGATAAAATTCTATCTGATTCTTGGATCATTAACTGTGCGGAATAATAATACCCCTCAGTCAATATTTTTGCGGAGAGTCTGGTCCGAGTGATGTTTGTCTTGGAGAATAAATTCGGGATGCTAAATTCCAGAAGGTCTTCACATTGAATTAAATCCGAACAGAGCTGTAAATATGGCTTCAGATGGATAGCATAGCTATCTTGCCCAATAAGATGAAAAGTATCAAGGAGCTCGTCTATAAATCCAATACTATTACTTAGGTTTATTTTATGATCACCACTTTTGTAGCGAATTTGAACGAAATTCCGCCTAAATTGTTGAAGCTTTTCCTGGATTTCTGAGTCATCATTCATATTTAAAGAGAGTTCTTTAACGACCTCTCTGATACAGTAGAAAAGATACTGTTTCGCATCCATCGTAAAACCAACTGGTTTGATAAATGTGTCTGCGCGTTTATAATATTTCTTTCTGAAGGTATTTTGATCGTCAAACAGTTTCTGAACTTTTTCTTTGAAAATAACTTCTTGCTCACTCTTTGACACGTTCCAGTGTTTGTCTTCAACAGATCCTTGCACCCAAACTTTCATGGTCTGGATAGTACAGAGAGGCATCCATACATTAAGTTTGTTCTCGGGATGAATACGTTGGAGCTCATTTACTGTTTGTATCTGATCATGTATATCATTTGATGATGAATTTATTGTTCTCATTTTACTTATATTCCCTTGAAAAATTAAATTAAGTTAATAAACAATAACACTTTGTTAGATTTAAAGTCAACATTAAATCCAGCTAAAGAAAAAATAGGTATATTTCATAAGTAATAGAAGGAAGCGAATGTCCACAAATAACCAATTACACCTACATCTCATAAGCAAATCCAGTTTTTTGACGTTTTTTTTTAACAAATATCGACAATACCCGGCAAGAAAGTACTAGAGCCCATTGAAATGAACACAAAAATATTGATATTTAATCTTATTATATGATACAATTTTTTATATTATTTATTACCAATAAAATAAAGAGGTGGAAAATGAGTATCAACACTCAAAATCTAAGTTCTAATGGTCTTGTCCACGTCAGTTTTCTTTCTGATAGATCATGTCGTGCTATCGAGTATAATACAAATGATTCAGTTAGACTTTTTAAAGAGAGGGTTATCAAAACTTTTAAACTTGAAATGGCTCCCGAAAACCTTAGAATTATTTATGCAGACACAGAGCTTACGGGGAAAATGGGTGATTTAGGAATTAATTTTTCAAGAGTAGCCACCCTATTTGCAGTTGTTATAAAATAAATTCCACACTGACTCGACAGGAAATCAATCAAAACTGAGCGATCAGGTTGAAAACTTTTTTTGCTCAGGCCATTAAATATGGGGACCTAAGACCCCGATTGGAAGGGGCTATACTTGGAATGGCACAAACTTGAAAAGGTGACCTATTTTTAGCCCTTTCATTTCCTGCCAGTTTTGTCTCCAAATTGAAGTCTTACATACAATACATTGTATCGATGAGTTGTAGCAGGAGGCGATTTTTTAGTCTTCAGGGTTAATCAATATTTTTTTTACAGGATGGGTAGGATGAGCAGGATAAGATAGGATATCACTATCCTGATAATCCCTTGTATATACTGCACCTAATAGGTTAAGTCTTGATCATCCCACCTATTCAACATAGCAACAGTAAAAAACTCTAAATAGAATGACATTTAGTAATCACGTTTATTTGGGATAAACTGGAGCAGAAATTGACACGATTTACAGAGTGTAAAAAGCTTGTGATTTGAGCAGTTTGTGCCATCCCAATACTGGCCCCTCTTTTCTTGATTAAGCTCCGCTTTCTCTCCAGAACACAGAGAGAACTTTTTTGGCAAAATGCATGAACTTGGACCTCCAGGGTCCTTCGACTTCGACTGTTCCGGTTTGACCAAATCTCAGTTGATTGTCGCCCTTATCAATTTCTATCTTGGCTATATAGTAGGAGTCTACCATTTTCATGGCCCCTGTTACTTTATCTTCGGTGACTGCTAACCTCCCGGTATAAAGAGAGGCTAAGGGAAAATGTTTTAGTGTTTGAGCTCTCAGAGAGTGAATATTCAGAACTTTACCATAAAACAACTCGTTAGTCCCCAAGACCCTAAACTTCGCTTCTTGGCCAACACTTACAGACTCAAGATCGCTCTCAGGAATATATGCTATCACCTCGATTTTTGAAGTGTCTGCAATTTTTCCAATCACAGTGTCTTGTGAGATGGACATTCCTTTATAGAGAAAGTCATCTAACATATAGATTTCACCATTAATCGTTGCGCGAATATTCAGCTCGTTTTGTTTATTTTTTAAGCCATGTAACTTTTCGAAGTTAGATGAGTACTCCGCCCTTTTCTCAGGTATAAAAGGTCGGTCCTGGTCGAAAAATCCTAGGAGATATATCTGCTTTTGAAGAATGTCGCTTTCAAGCTGATGTAACTTAACAACGGTTTCTATAATAGGTGAATAGAGTTGAACGATCGTCTGCCCTTTGGTTACCCACTCTCCCCTTTTTACATCAACACTCTTTACGATGGAATCTGCAGGTACATAAATAACCTGTTGCTCTATTGGAACAGATATTCCGGAAAATTTTTCTGTATGCGGAAGAGGAAGGACTAACCAGCCTATGAATAAAAGAACGACTGTTACCGTCAGCATTAACCTGGGATTTGATTTGAGATCTGCTCGCATCTGACTAATAGTATTGAACTCACTAACAAGAGGCCATACGAGAAAAATAGCGACTTCCATGAAGAATAAAAAGACACCGAGAGTTTTTGTGAATTGGAAATAAACAAATAGGGCGATAGCAGTATAGAGAAAAATACGGTAAATCCAAGTATAAATAGAGTAGGATATCATCCCCAACATGGTTCGTGTACTCAGCCGTTCTTCAGGACAGGGGCTTTCCAAACCTAGAAAAACTGAACGCAGCTTCCACCTGGTGACTGCAAAAGCACGAGTTTGTAGATTATCGATCCCCCAGAGGTCTGATAATATATAATACCCATCAAACTTAATCGCCGGATTGAGGTTAATCACCAAAGTCGAAACCCAAGTAATAGAGGCAATAACAAAAAAGATACTTTGCAAATACCCCTTAGGAGCGTAGTACCAGCCGATAGTGGCTAGTCCTGCAATAATCAATTCTGAAATAATCCCTGCACAAGAAATTAACAATCGCTGTTTTCGTTCTTTTAACTTCCAACCGTCTGTCACATCCGTATAAAGAACTGGCCACAAGACAATGAGAGCAAGCCCCATCGAGGGTACATATACATCATAATTCTTTGCCGAGTATGCATGTGCCAATTCGTGGACAACCTTGATGCATGAAATAGTTACCGCATAAAGAAGGATCCCCTCAAAGTTAAAGAAATAGGTAAACGTATTGATAAACTCACCGAATCGTGTAAACAGTAAGATAATTCCTATTAAACTCAATGTGATATAAATAGTGAATGCAATTGTAGAAGCAAGAGGACGGACATATTTGATCGTTTTCCCCAAAAACTTGTCGGGATTAAAAAGAGGAACCCTAATATATAGATAGTTGAACAGCATCCATTTAAAAATATTGTGATTTTTCTGCTGGTAGATTTCATGATAATATTCTGGCGACTTCATTACAGCTAAGAGATCGTGTCTAAAAGCGTCTATGAAGAAAAACTTCACTTCTTGTTTGCTAACCTGTAGTGTTGTTTTCTTATTAACCTCTTCAGTGAGTTCTTCTAGAGTCATCCCTGGTTTGTGACTCTTCAACACTAGTGATTCAGCCCAATTAATTTTGTAATATTTTGCGATAACAGGGTCATAGAGGTTTAATGTGGGCGAACCGTCACTTTCTTCAGGCCCATCATAAAGCTCTAAATCTTTCCTAAACAGTGGTAAAGGTTTGTCATCGGAAATTAATTCAGCCATTAGTTATTGAGCTCCCTAGACTACTACACTGAGACATTACCCAACTGAATAAGGTCTCTGATCTTGCTATCGATATCTATTTGTATTGAACCAAGAACTTCATTTATTTGTAAGTAAATATTTTTTTTGCATTTATCACAGAAATCTAGTATCTAAAGTAAGTGAGTGTAAATACATTTACAGACACAAGACTAGTACTCGAAAAAGTGCTAACATTACATTTTTGTGGGGAACGAAACACATGATATTCTATAACGTGACGAAGGCATTGCTTGCAGGTTGTATAGCGTTGATAGTGAGTGGCTGCAATCAATGTCAAAATCCAAAAGACTGGTGTAAAATTCGTAACGAAAATAATTGTAAAGATACTTACTGCCTCTATTCAACAGCAAATATTCCACCCCACCCCCTCACCCTAGATGAGATCATCAGAATAGGCCTCTGTAAGAACCTAAGTCTAATGGTTAAGGAACAAGAATATGCTATCCAAAGAGAAGCTGTCACGAGAGAACGCTTCAAGATGCTTCCCAAGCTTATTGTTAACTGGGAAAACTATGGAAGAACAGAAAATACAGCATCATTCTCTGAATCATTAGTCCCAGGGGTCCCCCCCGCTCCACTAAGTATCTCTTCAGAGCAAAATATTATGAGGTGGGATTCCGGTTTCGTTTGGAACCTTGTAGACTTCGGTGTTGCCTTCTTTAGAACGAAGAATGAATGCGATAAAGTCCTAATGGCTCAGTTAGAATATGAGCGATTAAGACAAAACCTGGTCCTTGATATTACTAGACAATACTGGAAAGCTATCGTTGCAAAACGTGCCATAGAAGAGTCAACATCGATTATAACGAAAGCTCTTGATCAACAGAACACCTTACAACGTCAGATGGATGCAAAAATTATTTCTGAGATTCAAGGACTACGTAACGAAAATCAACTTATTAATATCCGAGGCCAACTTCAAGCATACGCAGGTGAATACCATAGCGCTATATCAGAACTTGCACTACTAATGGGAATTCCAGCATCGATAGAATTTGATCTTGCCGAAATAGAGACTATGGGTGTCGATGTGAATTTATGTGACGTCAATCAGCTAGAAAAATGGGCGTTGGTGAATCGGCCTGAATTATTCTCTGCAGATATCGAGGAAAAAATCCGTGTTGATGAAGCACGTACAGCACTAATACAAATGCTTCCAGGAGTAGAGCTTTTTGGAGGTCCATATCACGATAGTAATCGTTTTCTACTGTATAACAACTGGATAGCTGCAGGTATTCGTGCTACTTGGAACCTTTTGGACATTCCATTACATTGGGAAGAGAAAAAAATTGCTTGCAAACGTAAAGAGCTAGCCAGAAGAAACCGTATGGCCCTCGCTGTTGGGGTTATCGCACAGGTCCACCTCTCTTATTTGCTATACCATGACAACTTAGAATCATACATTATTTCAAAAGAACTGGAATCTGTGAACAACCGCCTCCTTCTTGCAGCTAAGAGCGAGCAAAAACAAGGTAAGTTGCATGAAGCTGATATCTTAAAATATGAAGCTGAAGCGCTCTTCGCTGAGCTAGACGCTGCTACAAAATATGCAGAATTACAAAATTCATTAGAGCAATTAAATAGCGCGATCGGTATGCCACGGTATTTCCATAGCAATGTTGAATATGCTTCCACTCAATTTAATCATATTGACTTTTTAAACGAAGACCCTCAAGAAGAAAGTATGGATACATCATGGATTTATAGGATGAACTAATGAAATTGAATAAAGCCTGCATGGTCATCTCCCTCCTTCTCTTTTCCCCTGTGCAGGGAGAAGAAGACTATGGAGGATACCTAGATTTTAACGTTGAAGATATTTACGCCCCTGAGTCCGACTATCAGGTAATCATCGATCCAAAACACCGAACCGTCCTTTCTGCCGAGATACAATCTCCCGTCAGCGGCATCTATAAACATATGGGTGACAGTTTTAAAAAGGGTGACATCCTCATCCAACTCAACGACATCGTATATCAAAGTAACATCAAAAAAGCTAAAGCAGTTTTAAATAGAGCAAAGGTAGAACTCGAGGCAAAAAAACAGCTTTTTCAAGATAATGTAGCCTCTCTTTTCGAACTTAAAGAAGCTGAGGCTAACGTTGCTATAGCCGAAGCTGAACTCGCTATAGCATCCAGAGATCTCCAATCGACAAGAGTTGAAGCTCCTTATGACGGAAAAGTTGTTACTTTGGGTATCGAAGAATATGAGCTCCCTCAGCCCGGCACAGAACTCATTGAAATCGTGTATGACAAAATTTTGACTGCTAAATTACTGGTGTCAATAGATATGCTAGAAAAACTAAAGGTCGGCCAGTATTTCACAATCCATTTACCTACAGCGGACAGAACGATCACTGCAAAAATTGCACGTATCAGCTCGGTCATTGATCCATCAAGCTCTACTTTTAAAATCGAAGCTGAAATCGACAATTCCGACCAGAAACTCTGGGCTGGAATGAAAGGTACAGCGCAATTTGAACAAACAAAAAATAAAGAGAATAAAAAAGAACCATGACAACACCTGAAAGTTCTTCCACAAGCCCACAGTTACTCAAGCACATGGCAACGATCAATCGCCTCAATGTGAAAGCGTTTACTGCCAAAACACGTCAAGAGCTCACCTTTATTATACTGAACGACACTATTCACGCCATTCGTTATGACCGTGCTATCCTATGGAGAATGGACAAAGCTAAACCCAAGCTATTGGGAGTTTCAGGACAGTCAGATCTCAATAAAGATGCTGATATCACTAAACAGTGGCAGAGCCTCATCAGCGGTTTAGTAGATCCTAATAAAGCGCAGATCATCGAAGCTGATAGTATCATTGGGGAAACCGCTCTATGGAAAAAGTATAGAAGCGTTAATGAAGGAACTTTCCTATGGCTTCCCATCTTTCATGAGAATGACCTTGTCTTGGGTATGTGGATTGAGATATTTGGTAAAGTTGGTAATCCTGAAGGACTTGAAGACACTCTTAAATTTATCAATTCTTACCTAACACCTTCATATGGCGCCTCTTGGAAAAAACTCACTCCGAAATTCAGCCTTCATGAAAAAGGTTTTGGAAAGAAACAGTTCGCCATGGGCCTCTGTGGTTTATTAATTTTCTCGTTAATCGTAAGGGTGCCACTAAGAGTTGTCGCCCCATGTGAGGTTGTCGCAAATAATCCGATACTTATCACCGCACCTTTGGATGGTATCATTCAGGAAGTCGTTGTAGATCCCGGTGACTATGTAAAACAAGGCGAGACATTATTAGAGTATGACAAACGAATTCCTCTTAGGAATTTAAAAGTCGCTCAGAAAGAAGTGGAGATTCTTGAAGCAGAAGCGAGCCGTACACAGACCCTTGGTCTGGATGACAAACGTTCTCGAACAGAGTTAGGGATTATCACCCTAAAACTAGACAAAGAACGAGTGAATCTTAACTTAGCCAAATGGCAAGCCAGCAAACTGACATTAGAAGCACCTGAAGATGGTGTAGTTATGCTTGATAATCCCGACGCTTGGCGAGGTAAACCCGTACAGGTTGGAGAGAAAATCCTTTCCATCAACGATCCCAATGATACGAAAATAAGAATATGGATCCCCGAAGATGACAATGTATTGTTAGATCCTGAGAAACCTATTAAAATTTTCCTCAATATTAGCCCCGAAACAAGTTATTCAGCAATGTTGGTCTATATTGCAAATGAAAGTACGTTGAGTGATGACCAATTACCCAGTTTCGTAGGAGAGGCCAAATGGGTAGATCAGCCCGAAGGTGTCAAGCTAGGATTAAAAGGAACTTCAATCCTTTATGGTGACCGCGTGTCTCTGCTCTATTATACTTTCCGCAAACCCTGGGCAAAGATCCGCAGCCTACTAGGTGTTTAGCATACTTGTCTAAAAATCAAGAATTTCATACAATACACTCTCTAGTATTATTCTAAGTAGGAAATGAGGAATGACTATGTCTCAAACAATAGATAAGAGTAACGACAGATCTGAGAATCAAAAACTACCGAAGCTATTAAAATCCGTTGAAAGTAAGATTATTGGGCAGAAGGGCCTTATTGAGAACATGCTCGTTTGCCTTCTGTCTGATGGACACGTCATTCTTGAAGGAATGCCGGGAATAGCAAAGACTCGCGCCGCCAAATCTCTCGCTGAAGGCATAGATGCAGACTTTCACCGCATCCAGTTCACTCCCGACCTTCTCCCTTCTGACCTGATAGGTACAGAGATCTATATCCACGAGAAAAGTAATTTTATCTTCCGAAAAGGCCCCCTTTTCAACAACATCCTTCTTGCTGACGAAATCAATAGAGCTCCGGCAAAGGTACAGTCTGCACTACTCGAGGCTATGGAAGAAAAACAGGTGACTGTCGGCCACGAAAGCCACCAACTGCCCGAATTGTACATGGTCATCGCCACACAAAACCCCATCGAGCAAGAAGGTACATAC
>JAJFMC010000043.1 GCA_021772365.1 Chlamydiota bacterium | reverse complement strand
ATCAAAACATAAATTATGACTTGCTAGCTATTCTTATCGAAAAAGTTTCTGGTAAAACAATAAGAGAATTTGCACAAGATGAAATATTTAGCCCCTTAGGTATGAAAGATACAAGTTTTGTGGACCCTACTCGTCCTACTTTGGAGCAATCGATTCCTGGTTACACAGCAGATAATGAACAAGGAACGCCAATAATGGATACCGTAAACACTTCCATTTCAGGGTCTGGTGGGGTGATTGGTACAACAAGGGATATGGCAAAGTGGATAGATTTTGTTGGAACGAGTAAATTAGCAACACAATTACGTATACCCATATTTGGTAAAAAAGTTGAAGAAGGAAACAATCCACAGTATGCTAGAGGACAATTAGTAAGTAAACAAGATGGTTACTTAAGAATTTTTCATAATGGAATGACACCTGGTTTTAGAACAGAGTTTTACACGCTAATTCCAGAGGATCAAAATCGGGATTCTTTTGGGTTTTTCTTAGCTAAAAACTCTTCTGGAGAAAAATTGGAAAGAGACTTAGGGGTTTTAGGTGAAAAACTTGCAAAAATTTGGACAGGATCTTCTTTAGAGGAAGAATCTAAAAAATCTTCGGAAAGTGAATCTATTGAGTCTCCTAGTGTACAGCAGGTAAAAAAACTGAAGAAATCAGAGTATACAAAAGAGGAAATAGAGCCATTTCTTGGAACGTATAATTCCCCTGTTTTAGGTGATTTATTTCAAATGAAACCTGGATATAATGAATCAAAAGCCTTAATCGGTGTGAAGATGATGAGACTGTCTGATGAAGTAACTTTTCCTTTTCTTCTTCTTCCTAGTGAAAATGGTCGCCAGCTTGATATTGATGATGGAGGTCCAGACCCTGACAAAAATTTAAGACTTGAAGTTACAGAAAAAGGTTTGTTATTTGTTGACTTGCAAAACAGTATTGGTGGTATTCAATTATTAAGAACGTAAAACAGATAAAAAAAGAAACTGTCATTCACAAGTTTGTCGATTGGGCAAAGAAAGAAAAATCTATACGTGCTTTGATTCTGTCTGGTTCAAGAACACAAAACAAAGAGCATGACGATCTGGCAGACTATGATCTATCGGTTTTTACCGATGACTCAGACAAATACGAATCCTCCGATGAGTGGCTATCAGAAATCGGAAACGTATGGGTATGTGTGCACGAGACCCTTTCATGGAAAAATGGGACGATTCCCACTCGGTTGGTTATATTCGAAAAAGGAACAAAGGTTGATTTTGTATTTTATCCATTAGCCGCACTAGCTTTGCTTGATAAGGGACCTCTACCTAACGATTATGCAAATGGCTACCAAGTCCTCCTGGATAAGGATGAATGCCTAATATCGATACCAAAACCAACCTTCGATGGATTTAAGGAGGAACCACCACTGGAGAGCGAATTTCAACGAATTGTTCGCGAGTTTTGGTTTGAGGTCTATCACGTCGCAAAATACCTTGCTCGTGGCGACCTTTGGTCAGCAAAATTTCGCGATAATGGACTTAAGCAAGAGTTCCTTCTGCGGATGATTTGTTGGCATGAGCAGGCAAAACACAACTGGGACTATACAACACACTCTCAAGGCAAACGCATGCACGAGTGGGCAAATCGGAATACATGGAACGAATTGCATGAGTCTTTCTCTCATTTTGATGCAGAAGATAGTTGGCGTTGTCTTGATGCCACAACAGCTCTCTTTCGTCGGATAAGCAAAGAAACCGCCTCTTTGCTAAACTTCTCTTATCCAGTCGGTGTAGATACGAATATTTCAACGTATCTCAAGTCGCTGAAAGAAAAACAACTCACTAAGATTAAATATCGCAAATAAAACTAAACAAAATAGGAAAGGTGGATTTACCTCTTGACCCTCACGTTACGTGAGTTCTTATCATATAGGCATATCATTCAAGGGAAACCAGCATGTCATACACAGTAAAGGAATTAGCAAAGATATCAGGGGTATCAGTTCGAACTCTTCATTGGTATGACGAGATCGGCCTACTGAAACCTGCATATTGCGGGGCTAATAGATTCCGTTACTACGAGAAAGAACAACTTTTGCTGCTTCAGCAGATTCTGTTCTTCCGTGAACTTGGTTTCAAATTGGATGATATCCAGAAAGTGCTTGAAAGTGATGATTTTGACAAAGTCAGAGCATTACAGACACATAGGGGAAATCTGGAGAAAAATCTCGATCACACAAAAGGGTTGATCGAGACCATTGATAAGACAATTAACCATGTAAGAGGTAAACAAAAGATGAAAGATAAAGACCTATATAACGGCCTCGATGCGGCAAAGAAAAAGAAACTTGAGAAATACAATGTCAAGTATCAAAGAACGGTTGCAGAAGACATCATCTCGGAAAAAAGTCCTAAAAATAAAGATGGATTAGACGAAAAGGAGAAAGCCAGAATTGAGCGAGAAGGCAACGAAATCTGTAAGGCCATCGCTGGCTGTATAGAGAAAGGTTTAACACCTCGTTGTGCCGAAGTACAAAAATTGGTTGATATTCATTTTCACTTCATGAGCTCCATCCATGAAGTCAATAAAGAGGTTTACACAGCCTATGCTCAGCTATATTGGGAGCGACCAGAGTTTCGCAAGCTACTCAATCATCACCATCCGGAATTAGCTGAATTTTTGGCTGAGGCGATGAGAGTATACGCTCACGAAAATCTCTCGTAGCCAAATAATAACGAACCTCCTCTGCTTAATGTGTGAGGAGGTCTTGTAGATAGGAACTATGTGATAAAAGCAAAATATTTTTTAATCATTTTAATAACAGTAATTTCAGCGGCTGTCTATGGAGGATTTATGCAGAATGAATCTGGAAAAAATGACATGTACGTCATTCTTACAGGAGGACCTGGAGGTGGAAAGAGTGCTATTCTTGAGGCTCTTCGTGATAGAGGATATTTATGCGTAGATGAAGTGGCACGCGACCTAATCAAGGAGGAGGTTACGGCAGGTGGAGATGCTCTTCCCTGGAGAAATAGAGAAAAATTTAGGGATAATATGTTTCATGAGCAACTCAAAGTCTACGAGTCGATCGATCATGATGGAATTATTTTTTTTGACAGAGGGCTCATCGACTGTCTTGCTTACTCTAGGCTCATTGGTTCGGAAATTCCTGAAGAGATGGATCAAATATCTATAAACACTCAATTCAACAAGATTGTATTTGTAACCCCACCATGGGAAGAAATTTATCGGAATGACGAAGAGCGGAAGCAAAGTTTTCAAGAAGCCATCGAAACATACAATCAAATCGTCGCTGCTTACCAAGAGTATGGCTATGAAACAGTTGACTTGCCAAAAGTAAGTGTTGAACAAAGAGTCGAATTCATTCTTGAAAGGTTAAGTATCCAATGAGTAGAAGATGCAGAGACCCCATTGTTTTTCTCTATTTTTTTCTCTATGGAGCTGGGATCATTGAAGTGCTTGGGGGGTTGTCGATACTTTTAGGTTACAAGGCGCGATATGGAGCATTGCTTCTTGCGCTATTCTTAATTCCAGTCAGCTATATATTCCATGATTTTTGGAACCTTTCAATTGATCACGAGATAAAAGAGCAAACAATCTTATTTTTTAGCAATACCGCGATCTTTGGTGGATTGCTCTATATAGTTGCAAATGGAGCTGGATGTTTTAGCTTCGACCGAGAGAGA
>JAJFMC010000420.1 GCA_021772365.1 Chlamydiota bacterium | reverse complement strand
AGGTGCAGGTAAAAGAGTCTGTCATATGGCGTGGGTTTAAAGTGACATGTAATTTTTTTTATGAGACACCGGCAATGATTTTTGGATTGTTAGCCGGCGGTGTTGCCGCACATATGTTTCTTCCTCAGTTGGCGATGACGTGCTATGCGCTGGCGATCGCATCATTGTGTTGTAAGCTTGTTATCAAGTTGATTTCAAGATTTAACATCAAGTGGTTGCAAAGATTGGAGGAGTGGGCGTGGAGTATCAAAAAAAAAATCCCTTATATTCAGACAGTCATGATCATCTGTTCCTTGGCTATTAGCTATTTCGTTCCTATCGTAGGGATTTCTGCTGCAGTTGTCATCGGTGGATATAATGGTATTATTTTCGAGATAGAGTACTGTAAAAAGCTTCAGAATCTACACAAAGAAAAAATTGAAGAGGAACAAGACACCAATGAACTTTTGTCCATCTTAATTTGAGTATTCACAAGCTTTTCACACTCTGTAAATTGTGTCATTTCACGCCCCAGTTTATCATGAATAAACGTGATTATTAAATGCCATTCCCTCTACAGGAACAATAAATATCTCAGCATCATATATTTAAAGTTTCAGCGGGAACTGCTGCCTCATTGTTAGATTTGATTTACAATTTTTGCTCTCTTTTGCTATAACATTCTTTTTGTGTAAGTTCTGTCCCAATTGGATAGGTCTAGAAAAAAGGAATGATCTTTGATAGATTTAGTAGCGGTTAAAACGATAGCGACAACAATTTTCATCATTACCAACCCCATCGGAAACTCACCTGCAATACTCACTCTCGTTAAAGATTTTCCTATCCAAAGGCAGAAGTTTATCCTTTTCCGGGAATGTATTTTATCGTTGATCCTCGCCTTATTTTTTCAGTATTGCGGAGAGTATTTCTTAGATACGCTGATGCTCAAAGATTACACGATTGCCATTTGTGGCGGTGTGCTTCTTTTGATGATTGGACTGAACCTTATCTTTCCTGATCACTCGAGATATTCGAGCACTCAAAAAAAGACTGAGCCATTTTTTGTGCCGATAGCTACCCCGCTCCTTGCAGGACCGAGTCTCTTGACGATTGTCATGCTCTATTCACGACAGATACCAAGTAGCCTTACCGTTTCTGTTGGGCTCATTCTCGCTTGGGTCGGCGTTGTTATTATTTTGCAAATCACTCCATATATGCAGCGCTTGCTCGGTAATAAAGGGATCACTGCTCTCGAACAGTTGATGGGGATGATTCTGTCGATGATATCTATAGAAATGATCGTCAATGGCCTCCACTTATTTTTACAACACACGAATTAAAGGGTTCTGAATGACAACTTTTTCCATCGCATTAGTTTTGTATCTCATTATGGATCCAATTGGGAATATCGGTTCTTTTTTGTCTCAATTGAGCAGGTATCCACAAAAGAAACAGTTGTGGGTTATTGTCCGTGAGATGTTCTTCGCACTCATAGCCATTTTTATCTTTTCTGCTATTGGTGAGAATCTCTTTGTGATTTTGGATCTTTCGGAAACAACAGTGCGTCTGTCGTCGGGATTAATCCTTTTCCTCGTTGCTTTGCAGATTCTGTTTCCAACCACCAATAGTATGCGAGAGAATTTACCGAAAGAAGAACCATATGTAATCCCACTGGCAATTCCTCTAACGGCGGGTCCTTCGCTTCTTGCTACAGTGATGCTATATGCACACCTGGAAGAAAGTAATCAGATTATGTTTGCCGGGATTCTTATCGCTTGGATCGCTGCACTCATCACTTTGCTGCTTGGCAGTAAGTTACAGAGGTTGATTGGTGATAACGGGCTCGCTGCCAGCGAAAGACTGATGGGGATGATTCTGGTCTTACTCGCCATCCAACGTTTTATGGAAGGTGTCATGCTTTTCATGTGCACTCCGAGCCCGATGGCTTCATGAAAAATATCAAGCTAATCATCGCTTATGACGGAACGGATTATCTTGGCTGGCAGGATGCCAAAGTGGGGCCGAGCATCGAAGCTGAACTGCGTAGAGTTTTACAGAAGATCTTACAGCAACCAATAAAACTACAGGCAGCAAGTCGCACCGATGCGGGTGTTCATGCTCGTCACCAGGTTGTTAATTTCATGATAAACATCGATGAAATTGATACTCATAAATTACTCATTAGTCTGAATAGCCTGTTATCGGGATCCATAGCTGTCACCTCTATTGAGGAAATGGATCGGGGGTTTCACCCGACGCTAGATTGTGCTTATAAAGAATATCGCTATTACATCTGCAATAGTGTTTGGCAGTACCCTGAATATCGGTATACTTCCTGGCATTATCCTTTGCTTGTAGAAACCGAAAAAATGAAGGAGGCAGCCAAGAAAATTGTGGGGACCCATGATTTTTCGGCTTTTACCAACGTCAAAAAAAATGAGTCTTACCATGATCATTCACGGCATGTTCTCGATGTATCCATCGACAGTCTCTCTGATCAACGCTTTTGCATAAGGGTTAAAGGGGTGACTTTTCTCTACAAAATGGTACGAAATATTGTGGGAACAATCGTCTATGCCGGATGCGGTAAGATTGGTGTAGATGAAATTGATGTTATTCTTCACAGCAAAAATCGTGTTGAAGCGGGAGTCACTGCCCCTGCACACGGCCTTTTCTTGCATCGAGTCGCATATAACAATCATTGATCTTTGTAAATTCTTTAATTTAACATGTTATAATTGTCAGAAAAACAACATTGATTGAAAGAGGGAAAGCAAGATGATCAACTTAGACAAAAACTACGACTCATATTGGGATTACACACCATCTGATAGTTATGGAATTGGTCAAAAAAACTCCATTACAGCACAATTACTAACAGAGGCAGAAAGTTTTTCAGCTGATGTAAGGACTCCACAGAGTGAGCTGCATCAAAAGCTGGATGAGATTGGACACTCAGAGCTTGCAAAACATATTCGTTTGCAAGATCAGGTCCTTGTTACGGATCAAAAAAAGGTGAAAAAGTATCTGGCTAAGCAAGTAAAATGCAGAAGCGATTCCGCAGTCCTGCAGCTCCTAAGGACCCTCAAAGAAATTCATGTAACGATCGAGCAAGACCCCGAAAATGATAGAAGTTACAATGATCCGTTGTATAGGGCTTGCGAGCAAGGAAAAGAGGCTAGCTTTCTTTTCATGTTAAACGAAATGGGGTTAGACCCAAAAAAAGCTACAATGACATGGGAAGGGTGTGACTTGTGGTCTGCTGCTATGATTGAGCCAAAAGAGGGTATCATTCTTAAACTTAAGGAGGCCCTTCCAATGACTTATGAGTGGTGGAATGGTGCCCCTGGTGCTGGCTTCCTGATGACACTAGCTAATGATATGGTATATAACAGTGATAAAGTATCTGAAGATATGGTGTTCAAGCGTTTTCAATTTCTTAAGGAACATGATATTTCCTTACGACAACGTTCTAGTGAGCTCCGATGTATTAAATGTCCTTTATATGGTGCTGTTTCTGCGGGATATGAACGTTGTTTCAAAATGCTAGTCGAGGATTTTGGACTCGATGTTAGTAAAGCGGTATATGAAAGGGGTGAGTTTACTTTATGGGAACAGATCAACCATTCTTCAGAAGAGCTACCACTATTTATCCTAAAGTATTTAAGTGAAAATACGACCTGTACACAAAGAGATAAGCAAAAGATTTTTCAACTCTTTAAAGATCAAATTGAAATCGCTGAAAATGCGCATATTACTGATGTATTTAAAGAATTTAAGCTCCCATTGCCTAATCAACAGTCTATCTGTCTCCACATCGAGAAAAACCTAGGAATCGCTAAACCGGAAATTCTGGAAATGTTGTTCGCTCTTGTCGATTGGAAGGAAAGCAAAGATTGGGTGTTGAAAGGCTTGAAGAAAGCGGTATTGGAATCAGAACATAAATATATTAATGTGTTGGCATCAAAAATAAACGTGGAATCACTACCTCCTTCGGAGGTTAGAGCACTATGGAATACTGCTTTTGCTTCTGGAAAAATCGATGTCGTGAAGAAGTTGATCAATCTGAAACTCCCAGTACATTTTGGTGAGAATGATAGCCTTCTGTCTATCGCTACCGAATGGCAAAATCCAGAATTTTTGAAGGCCGTTATTGATATTAGTTTTACAGAAAAAGAAGTGGATCGAGCATTCACCGTAGCTTTTGAGGAAGGCAAACTTGATATCGTGAGGTTATTGTCACAGCAATCTGAAAATGCTATTCCGATGGTTCTCTGCAGTGATAGGTCAGCAACGAAAGAAGCTGTGCAGAAGCAAATGGAGCAAAACCGAGATGACGTTGTCAACAAGTCCATTATTCCAGCTCTTATTAGCAGCACTATTTCTGAAGCTAAGGATATTTTTGATTTTTTAGAGAGCTTGGATGATCGAGAAAATTTACAAAAAGACATTGATACACTCAAATCCGGTTATCAAGCAACGCATGCTATCGCGCAATACCCAGCGCGCTTGCACAGAAAGAACACCAAAGGGATGTATAACAGTAATAAAAACTTTGCAAACCGCCAATGGAACTATGCAGAGTCAATCGAACAGACATATTGTAGGACAATGTCTCTAGTTAATACGAGTGCCAATTATTTTTTTAGTTCGGCAGCGTCTTCACGTCACAGCGCAGCAAATAGTACTGGAGATAAACATGCTGATAAATATACTGAGGATCAAAAGAATGGGGTGATCACTCCATGGGGATTTTTGAAGTATGATAACAAGACTGTTCGTTTTCCCCACTACGGAAACTGCTTGCCCTTGAAAAATGAAGTGATTGCAAGACTTCGTAATGAAACAACCGTACCTGGGGTTGTCAAAGGATATCATTTAGGGGACTATACGCTAACCTATTCCTTTGAAGGAAGAGAGTATGAATTGACGGAAGTTAAGAGCAACACAGAAGCCGGTAAAACTGATTTTGGGATATTTCCATCATCTTCAACGCGTTGGTCCACAGTCTGGAACCACCCTTCAAGAGATAGCGTAGAACAATTATGGAGGGAATTCGATAGGTTGGACAATCAATTGACTTCGATGACGAAAGAAGATGTTGTTAAAGATCCAATAAAATTTAGAGAAACCGCTCTTCGTGCATACTGGCTAGGATGTAACATGACTTTAACAATGCGTGGGCATGCGCAAAATACATGGATGTGGTTCTTGAAGAAGTTTAAAGACAAGGGGGTACCTTTGCCGCGTATTAGTCAGAAAATTGGAACGTCGGATACTGCTGCAATCACGATCCCACTTCACATGTTTATCGAACGAGCTGATGAATTCATTGAAGGACTTCCTGCCTTGAAATAACTTTTTGAATGGTTTATGGTGACAACAAAAAGCACCGGAGAGTTCTATGAAACTAAAGAAGCTTTGGACACCACCTCACTATCCTTCACGAATGGAAGATTTTACTCATCGTTTGGAAGATGCAAAAGACATAGAATTTCCGAATTATCAAGCTTTACACCATTGGTCAGTCAATAACCCCACAGAGTTTTGGCAGTTTCTATGGGAGTATTTTTCTCCCATAGCATCCGGAGATTCATCTCCAGGAACCTGTCGGTTTTTAGAATACAACTGGTTTCCAAACCTTCGACTTAACTTTGCAGAAAATTTGTTGCGCTATAGCGATGATCATATTGCTATAAATTTTCAACATGAGAGCGGTTTGAATCGTAAATTGAGCTACAAAGATCTACGGCTCGAAGTGGGTAGAATGCAGGGGATTCTCGAACCGTATGTTGGTAAGGGAGGTGTCGTGGCTGCCTACGCTCCTAATATCCCCGAGACAGTCATTACGATGCTAGCAGCAACGGGATTGGGGGGCGTTTTCACTTCGACGAGTTGTGATTTCGGCGTTCAGGGTGTTTTAGATCGTTTTCAGCAGACGAAGCCGAAAGTGCTTTTTGCTGCCGTCCGCTATACTTATAACGGCAAAGAATTTGATTTACGTGACAATATCAGGGAGATTCAAGATCAGCTTCCTAGTCTTGAAAAAGTGATTCTCGTAGATTTCTTAAGTGAGTCGGGACTACCTGGTGAATTACGAGAACCGCGTTTTGTTAAACGGAATTTCGGTGATCCTCTGTACATCATGTACTCATCCGGAACGACTGGAAAGCCCAAATGTATTGTGCATGGTGTTGGCGGGACACTGCTCAATCACTATAAAGAGCTAGCTCTCCACACGGATGTTGGCTTTGATACAAAAGTATTCTTCTTCACAACCTGTGGGTGGATGATGTGGAACTGGTTGATATCTAGTCTAGCACTGGGTTCAGAGGTGATGCTGTACGAAGGGGCACCGAAAGGGAAATTCCTATTAGAGGTGGCCGATAGAGAAGGGATACAGGTGTTGGGTCTTAGTCCACGATATCTGAAATCTCTAGAAACAGAAACTTCTTTTCCCAAGTTCAAAGAACTGAAAGCGATACTTAGCACAGGTGCTCCTTTAACGCCCGAACAATTTGAATTCGTTTATAAGCATATTAAAAAAAATGTCCAACTCGTCAGCTTGTCTGGAGGAACAGATGTCTTGGGGTGCTTCGCTTTGGGTAATCCGATGCTCCCGGTGTATCGCGGAGAGTTACAGTGCTTGGCTTTGGGGATGGATGTCGTAGCTTTTGATGAGAGCGGCAATGAACTGATTGATCAAGAGGGCGAACTCGTTTGTCGTCAACCTTTTCCAAACATGCCGGTGTTCTTCTGGAATGACGAAGAGAAAATACGCTATAGAAAGGCCTATTTCGAGCGCTATTCCGGCGTATGGCACCATGGTGATTTTGTAAGAATCAGTAAGCAAGGGACAATGCGTATTTTCGGACGGTCGGATACAACATTGAATCCTAGTGGTGTTCGTATTGGCACATCGGAAATCTATCGGCAGGTTGAAACTCTTGATTATATCCAGGACTCTATTTGTATTGGAAGAGAATGTGATGGCGATGTCGTCGTCGTCCTTTTTGTGCAGATGAAGTTGGGTGAAGAATTGACAGATGAACGTAAGGAAGAAATCCGTTTGCGTATTCGTGCAAATATCAGCCCGAGGCACATACCTAGAGAGATCCGTAGGGTAACGGGGATTCCTTATACGGGAAGTGGTAAGAAGCAGGAACTGTTGGTGTCGAGGCTTATTAATGGGCGCAAGCCTGATAACCTGGAGGTTGTGGTGAACCCTGAATGCCTCGAGGAGTATGTCAGCGTTAGAGTGTGAGTGAGTGAACCTGCGTCTCTGCGTTCCAAACGCCTCGTAGACTGCTACGCCGTACACTTGTATACCTATACCACACATGCAGACTTGCAACTACTTGGTTTGTAAAAGCTCGATGGCACCTTTTATACCGTTGTACATGGACGCCTCAGAGGCATCTCCATGGCACTTGATAACCAAACCTTCTAAACCTGCAAGGATGGCACCGGAGAATTCAGTATAGTGAAATTGTGGGCGGATTTCTTGAAGTTTTTCTGCAGCATCCGAATCTTCGAGAAGTGTCAGGATCCTGTCAAAAACATATTCGGCAGTACCTTCCATTGTCTTCAGTAAAATGTTCCCACTAAAACCGTCGGTAATCACTATATCGGCTTTTCCTTTGAAAACATTTCGACCTTCGATGTTTCCGATAAATGTAAACCTGTTGTGTTCTTTTTCTTCCGTCGACAGTTCAGAAAGTTTTTGATAGGCCACCCGGTGTTCCTGCGTTCCTTTTATCGACTCAACACCAACGTTGAGAAGTCCTACAGAAGGATTGCCCCTCCCATAACTGCTCTGGAAGAACTCGACCGCTTCTTTAGTGAACTCTATCAAATGGTGTGCCTTGCAAGATATATTCGCACCTACATCACAAATGACGACGTGCTTATCTGCAACCGGTAATGCGACCATTAGAAATGGACGGGATATCTGTGGTTTTAGAGGAAGATGTCTTTTCGCACAAACATAGAGAGCCCCGGTACTGCCTGCAGAAATAAATGCCTGTAACTTTCCGTCAGCAAGGCTTTTCAATCCCATTACCTGAGGACACCCTTTTTTTTCTAAAACAGACATTGGAGGATCTGTCATTGTCACAATATCTGTTACGATTTGGAAAGTGATATTTGATGAACTAGACTTAAGTGAATAGTGTTGTTGAACTTGGTTGTATGAATCCTGATCAAGATAGGCAGTGATAGCTATCGATGAGCCATACTCGTGACAAATGGAATGAACTGCATGGAAAAGCTCTAGGGGAGAACTGTCACTCCCCATTAGATCGACACCTAATTCCATCTTAGAGCTCTCCGAGTAGATCTATTGCTCACTGTCGTTGTTATAGACCAGGCCATTGCCATAATGACCGCATGATGAGCAGATAGTATGTGGAAGTTTAACAGCTTCACAGTTGTTACATTTCTTCGTTTGCTTCGGTTTCTTGGCGTGATGCGCTCTTCTCGAATTTTTGCGTGCATTCGAAAGACGATTACGTGGTACAGCCATTGTTTTACTCCTATTTCCTTAAAAGGGACGTTTAAGGTAAAGCTCCCTGAACGTGCCCGCTATTTTCTATAACTCTAAATTTGCAAAAGGTTGATACCCTTCATCACCGGGTTCACCATCATTGTTTTTTGCTTGACTAGGATCAGCGAGAAATTCAGACACAGTCTTTCTTTCTGGACAATTGCCGCCTAAACACTCTGCAAAACTCGGTGCTTCAAGCAATATTGCTTCTCTTAAAAGATCTTTAAAAATAAAAATCCCCGATTTCATCTTCTCTAGCGATTTAACAAGGTATAACCTTTTTAAATCGACGGGTACATTTACCGGTTGGTTGCAGATCTTACAGGGAAGGATAGCTTCAGTCTGGACGTTTAGATGGATGATCAGCTCACTCTCAGCTGTATACGTTTCACCAGCTATCGTTACGTCCTTTCTGTAAGCGAGATCCTCTGTGTCCTGCTCCAAAAATGCTGGGTTGAAGGTCTCTTGTATCGTTTCGATGTTGCCGTCGTGTAAACGGTCAATGTATATTTTGAAACCTTCAATATTCATAAAAATGTATGTACCCTAACGATAAATTACTAACTTTACCATGATTATCCATTTGTTACTACCGAAATCTACGTTAAATCAGCAATTTCTTCATACATCTATCGACTAGCAAAAAAAGCAATGCTTTGCTTTACTCCAAGGTGCTGCACGCAACCTATCCGGTGATGTAGAGTTTTGTATAAATGCAAGGTGTTGAAGGTAAATGAGTAAGGAGTTGTTTAGGTGGAGCGGTAGAAGGGGGTGTGAGTAAAAGGAGCTGTGTTTTTGAAGACTATTTATTGTTATCAGACGTTTAGTAAAGGGTTTTGTTTCTCATCTCCTTAATAGTATGTAAAGGTGTAAATAAAATTGACATATTAATACAATTAAAAATATAATTAGGTTTAACAGTGGTGCTGAATTATAAAAAAGCGAGAGTGTATGATGGAAAAACTTAACTATTCTGGCCGTGAAGCTGGGGCTAAAACCTTCTGGGTAATAGAGTTTCTCTCTAGGGATTCAAACTATTTCTCTTCGAAGAAACTTCCGAATATTCATTTTATCCCTACAGCCGCTGAAAATTACGACTATAGTCCATACCAGCAAAAACTTGGGGTTTGTGTTGAGGAACTGGAGGGTGATGAGCAATCTGAAGAGATAGAAGAACTATGTGATACAATGGAAGGTACTTGTGAAAAGTCTGTTGCTATCAATAGAGAGCTCAAGGATCACTCGAAAATGATGAATGAGCAGATCGAAAATTTAGGAAAGATTGTAGAAAACTTTCATGACATTCTTCGTGAATTCAAAAACAAGGAGGAGGGTAAGGAGTAATAAGAAAGAATGATTAGTAAATTTATGAACTAGAAATAAGGAAATTAATAATGCTCAATTGTCCTTGGGGACTGATAATGTGTAAGATGCCCTAATAGCATATGGGCTTTTTCAAACATTGAAATTTTACTATTCTGGGGAGTTGTTGAACGCTGCTTACGATATAATGGCTGTAAAAAATAGGTCCTAATAGGTTTTTTTGACTTAATTACCCAGGGAGCCCCGAGGTAATAATGGATCTTTTAAAAAAATAATTACAGTTGTGAAGTAGCAGTTCAACCCCAGGGTGGTTTTCAATATCCCAAATCACACAGCCCTTTTTTGTGTGATTTGGGCATTTTTATTAGGAGCTGTCCTCTCCTTCAATTCCCGTACTTGAGTTTAAGATGCGAATAGGTTATGCTGAAGCATTAGTAACACTATCAATATCCAATAACGAACGGGAAAGGCAGTAACTCGCGTGTGCTCTAATTTGAGTCAATTGATATTGTAGGTAGCTTTGATGCCGATTGTGTTTCTAAATTTGGTTTTGGCTTTGAAAAAGCCAAAACCAAATTTTCAAGCATGATCGGTATAACCAGTTAGCGTCTATCTAATCCTGTTAATAGAGCAGGGTTATTGAAGGGTAATTATGATTGATTGTAAAAGGGAAATAGTGAAAGTTCTTCCGTTGCATCGATAACTAGATTCATGACCCCCTTCTTAACTACCCAAGCGAGTCATCGCCTTTCGTCAACGTCTGCAAGAGGGTGACGAAATGCAAGAAATACTTTTAAATATTGAGTCAAAAGAAATCCGCTACGCTTTGTTGGAAAACGGTTTACTCCACGATCTCGTGATTGAGCGTAAAAAAGAACGACAGCTTACTGGGAATATCTATCGCGGACGGGTGACTAATATCCTTCACAATATTCAATCGGCATTTATTGATATTGGCGAAGGTGAAAATGGATTTATCCATATTTCTGACATTATAGAAAATACCAAGAAATATGAAGAACTCTACGGCATGGATTTCGAGTTCGAAGGCGAAACCAAAAAACAGAAAAAAACTTCCGCAAATGTTGACATTGAAGAGGTGCTTAAGCCTGACCAGCCAGTTCTTGTGCAGGTTGTCAAAGAGCCTATCGGTACAAAAGGTGCGCGTTTGACGTCAAATATCTCCGTTGCTGGTAGATATCTTGTTTTACTACCCAACTCTTCACACAGGGGAGTATCGCGTAAAATTGAGGATCGCTTTGTTCGTGATAAGTTAAAAAAACTGATCCGTGCATTCGAGATGCCGCAGGAGATGGGGCTAATTTGCAGGACGGCTAGTGCTTCTGCATCGCGAGAAATGCTGATCGAAGAAGCTAACGCGCTGTTCAATACTTGGGAGAGTGTCAGAAAGAGTTTTCAAGAGTCGACTGAACAGACCCTCCTTTTTGAAGAATCTGGACTTATCAAACGAGCTGTCTTAACAGCAATTGACAAGCGATACGACCGTATCCTTGTTGACGACTACAAAACCTATCAATTCTGTAAACGCCTTTATAGTCGTTATTCAGGTGAGCATTCTTTGCGTATAGAGTATTATCGCGATAAAGTGCCCATGTTTGAACGGTTTAATGTCGAGCGTGAAATTGAACGTTCCTTGAGGAGGAAAATTTGGCTTAATAGTGGCGGATACCTATATTTCGATAAAACAGAAGCGATGTACACGATTGACGTCAACTCGGGAAGAAGCACCAATTCTGAAAGTGATGTAGAAGAGTCGCTCGTAAGAATTAATATGGAAGCTGCGGAAGAGATTTCTAGGCAACTACGTTTACGGAATATCGGTGGTCTAGTCATTTGTGACTTTATCGACATGCGTTACCGTAAGAACCAAAGGCGCGTGTTAGAACGCTTGAAAGAGTGTATGAAAGACGACACTGCAAAATGTACCATTTTGGGGATGAGTGACTTCGGGCTAATAGAGATGACTCGCCAGCGGCAACGTGGTTCCTTGATGCAAACGATCTTTACAAACTGTCCTTATTGTGTCGGAAGCGGATTGATTAAAACCCATGAGAGTATCTCGATAGAGATCGAACGAGCCTTGAAGAAAATCATCAAATGTCAAGATCAATACGGGTTAAAACTTGTCGTTCATCCTGAGTTGGAAAATCACCTGAATGTTATCGACAAAAGCTTTTTAAGGAATTTGGCTGAAAACTTGAACGCTCAGCTCGAATTTGAAACAAACGAAAACTTTCATATCAATGACTATCAATTTCTTTCAACCATCAACGAACAGCCTATTGAAGTTTGAAAGATCGGAGCTTGGCTATGGATTTTTTAGAAAAACTTAAGAGTTCTGTTGAAAGGAAAAGGATTACAGAAGAGATTTATTTCACTCTTACTGAGTTCTATCCCAGTTATAAAGGTGCCCTCGAGAAACAGGGGAAATCGATTGATAACTACTCACCGATTCTTTGCCAATTTTTAGAACTGGTCGAGAAGCAGCTTGCCGATCCTTTTCTATTCGATTGTTTTCATGAGGCTATTACAGAACCCTTCGATTATTATAAGTTCGGCCTCGAATTTTATAGGCCTTTGATTATATTTTCACAATCGAAGGTGGAAGGGCAGGACGTTATCCGTGAGATTGAGGAAACGATTGCGAGAGGGGAAAATGTGATTCTCCTCGCCAATCACCAAACTGAGCCGGACCCACAGGCTATCAGCCTCCTTATGGAAAAAAATCACCATGCTTTTGCAAAAAATATGATCTTTGTCGCCGGCCATCGAGTGACGACTGACCCGTTGTGTGTATCCTTCAGTATGGGCAGAAACCTATTGTGTATCTTTTCAAAAAAACATATCGAGAACGACAAAGAGTCGAAGCAGGAAAAATTACAACACAATCAGCGGACGATGCAAATGATGGGGAAACTCCTAGCGGAGGGAGGGAAAACAATATACGTCGCCCCAAGTGGTGGAAGGGACCGTCCAAGTGCAGATGGTTCTGTTGATGTCGCTCCTTTTGACGCGCAAAGTATCGAAATGTTTAGGTTGATTGCACAGTCGTCAGGGACACCGACACATTTCTACCCTCTGAGTTTAGCGACATACTCCTTGCTTCCACCACCTAACAGTGTCAACAAAGAGTTGGGTGAACAGAGACATACAGATGCAACACCGATCCATTTGGCTTTTGGACCTGAGTATGATATGAAAAGGTTCAATGACCACGAAGATCTCAACAAAAAACAGAAACGAGAACATCGAGCCCAAGAGATTTGGGGTGTCGTTAGTGAAAATTACCAAAAACTTATCCATCCTTAACATCTATGGGTTTCTTATGATGAAAAAAATTACACTCCTTTACCTGTTTACCCTTTTGACCCATTTGACAACAGCTTTTTCAACGACAGTCATCGAAGATGAAGGAATGGTCAGTATCCTAACTCCTTCCCTTGCTGAAAGGCAAACGTTAAAGCTAAGGTTGGATAATGGATTGGAAGTTATCATTATCTCCGACCCTAATACCGATAAGTCCGGCGCCTTGTTGTCAGTACGAGTAGGTAGCTGGGACGATCCAGAAGAACACCTCGGGATGGCGCATTTCACAGAGCATCTTCTATTTCTTGGAACAAAAAAATATCCCAAGGAAGGGGATTACCATCGCTATATCCGTGATCATGGTGGACAGACTAATGCTTTTACTGCCAACCATATCACTAGCTATATGTTCGCTGTTGACAACGCTAAATTTGATGGCGCTTTAAATCGATTTTCTGAGTTCTTTAAGGAACCGCTTTTTAATGAATCTGGGGTGACTCGTGAGCTGAAAGCCATCGATCAAGAATTTCAGAAAAACTTAGAGAATGATGACTGGCGAGAAATGTTTGTTCATAAAGACCTGGCAAAAGATTCACATCCATATCATAGATTTAATGCCGGGAATAGTGACACTTTGAATAAAACCTCTCGTGATGAGGTGAAGAGTTGGTATCGAGAACATTATAGTGCTAATTTGATGCGTTTGATGGTTATCTCTGACCAGCCGATTGAGAACCTCAAAGAGCTCGTCACTCAAGATTTTTCTGGAATAGAAAATAGCGACAGAGCACCTAATGCAACAAAAGATCGATATACAGACAGCAAGAAACTAACGAGCATGGTGACGATACAACCTGTGAAGGATCTGCGTCAGCTGACGATTGCTTGGGAACTACCTGAGAAGTTTGTTGAAATGAAACTTACAAGGCCGGATTCTATCATCTGCCACGTATTGGGCCATGAAGGAGAGGAAAGTTTACTCGAACAATTAAAGCGTGAGGGATTAGCAAATAACCTTTCGTGTGGTGGTATGGACGTTGGGGCCAATCACAAAGACCTCATTCTACAGGTTGGATTGACAGACAAAGGTTTTCATAAGGTGAACACTGTGATTGAAAGGGTTTTCCAGACGGTCAACAACCT
>JAJFMC010000419.1 GCA_021772365.1 Chlamydiota bacterium | reverse complement strand
TCTGGTAATGAATATAATACGAACTTTTGATCCTGAAAGAGGGATAGCAGATGCTAGACGAAATGCTACATATGAACCTAATTATTTGAGAGGACTTCTGGGTAAAGTTTTTATCAAATCTTTCTAATCAGAACGCCCTGGGGACTTGCTAGGGCTTGTGAATTGGGGCAGTCTCAAGGTTTTAAACCTCTTGAATTCAGGTTACGTAGTCTTTATAAAACTTTAATATTTCTAGTTTATTATTCTGGATAAAACAAACTCCGTAACGTAACTGCATCCCAAAAGCACCTAGTGATGAAAAGGATGTAATCGAGGGAAAGACTGGATTTTATTGGAAGGCAACGATAGAAAAACAGGTAAATTCAGACCTTGATGTTAGGTAGAATCATGAGCATAGCAGAATCAAAATGCAATTTAATAAATGCCCTAAATTGGAACTTTTTTACAGAACACTGCTCTCAAGTGGCAAATGGAAACTTAACAGTTGGAAGTAAATGCTTTCATATAACCATGGCTACTTTGGAGTTCTTTCCAGTTATTAGCCAAATTGTATCCCTTTTTGAATTATTTGTCAATAAAATTATTTATTTACTTAGTTATTCTGCAGTGGAAAGAGAAACAAGTATTAAGGCTGAATTAGCAAAACTTTACAATATAGAAGTAGAAAATTTATCAAATTTAGATCTCCTAGAATCCGAATATGAAAAAGAACCGCTTATTTTTGATCAGTGCAGTAATTATATTTTCACAGCTCTTTCTCATGTTAAATATAATGGAGTTTTAGAATCTCTTCAAGATAGATGTAAAGACAATTCTTCTAAAAAGTGTCATATTGGAGTTGCAAGTTTTTTCAATTTTGAAGAGGCTCTAGCAACAAAAGTAAAAAAAATTATTATAATTGACAAAAATCCAAATATGGTAAAATTCAACAGAATAGTGCGTAACTTGTTAATAAGTTGTGATAACGACCAAGAGTTTAAAGCACAACTAGTAAAACGGTGTGATAGAGAGTTACAGGGTTGTAAATATTATGGTCACTTTTCAAAAACTCCAGAAGAACATCACCTTAATAAAAATTCATTATCAAGTATTCTAAATGAGGAAGGTTCATGTTTTGATGAAAAAGGGTTTGCTGAACTAAGGAGTATAGCACGAAATCGCAATTTCCACATTTTTAGATTTGATTTTTTTAACGAAGATCAAGTTAACACTTTTGTTGAAAGAGTTAATCAAGAAGAGTGTGAAGTAAATACGATGTTTTTAAGCAATATGAGTACTTGGATACAAGATAACCACGGACCAATGCAAAAAAGCGTGAATAAAATTAAAAGTTACAACCCTAATTCATTAATAATTGAAGCGGTAAACTCACAAGACAAAAATAAAAAAGGATTAGAAATTAGGTGTAGTTCCAGTAGTTCCCGCTGGCGACCCAGCTGAGAGTATACTCTCAGCCACTCTTAGAAATTCAGAGTTTTTCGGGGGAAATGACCGCTCAGAACCGGAAAAGTCCACGAATGAATTTTCAATTTCTCCTGGGAAAAAATATCCAGCGGGAATAGCTGGTGTAGTTCTGGCTCATCCTTTGCAACTGCTCAAAGATGAAATAGCTGGCAATCGGGGTCTAAGTATCAAGTTTTTGGTTTAACCTTCATTCCTTTTCAGAAACGAGAGTATTGGCAATGGTAGATAACAAAGAGAAACCAGAAACTCCCAGAGATTTACGCAAAAAAAGCAAGAGGATCAAAGAGAGTAGAGATATTCTTAAGGAAAAGGCCGTTGATCTGAAAAAATTACGTGGCACTATAGACGATTTGAAAGAAAGTCGAAATTCATGGAAGGCTCAATATCAACGAGCCACTGCAAAAAACATAAAATTAAGTTCCGACATTAAGGGACAGTCGTATCTACTCAAAGAATCAGAAAAAACTATTTCGGAAAAAGATAAGCAGCTTCTTGAGTTACAGAAAAAGTGTGAAGAATTAAAAAAAAAGATGAAATAGACAGCCTCATTTTTCAAAAGGAGGAAGCTGGTGGTAGGTGCTGGTTTCCAGTGTTAGTGGTTCTTATTTGTGTGCGACTTTCCGTGGGTGCATCTGTTTCGTTTAGGGCATGCCCAAAAGTTCTTTATATATTCTTTTCCTCAATACCTTCCTTAGAAAAATCTAAAGTGCCTTCGCGCATAACAGCGCAAAGATGGATGGGCAAAGTAGGCTACTACAAGCTTCATTCTTACATTGAAAAAACCGATAACTGGATTATTCTTATCGATGAATCTATCCAGGTTGGGCCGCAAAATTTTTTGGTTATTTTAGGCTGTCGAGAAAAAGATCTTCCACGAGGACGTTCTCTTAAATTAGAAGATTTAACACCACTTCACGCAGTCGTCCAAACAAAATGTGATGCAGGATCCACCCTGAGAGCGCTAGAAGCCGTTAAGTTACGTGTCGGGAGTATTACGGGGATCTGTAGCGATGAATGTTCAAACTTAGTGAATGCATTCACGGATTATCAAAAAGAGAATCCTAATGCTATTCACATCCCTGATATCGTCCATAAGCTAGCCAATATACTCAAAAAACAGCTGAAAGATGACGTAGAGTGGGAATGGTTTATCAAATCGATAAATACCGCAAAACTTAAAATATATAATACTTCTATAGCATATTTGGCTCCTCCCTCATTGAGAGGTAAATCAAGATTTCTTAATCTAGATATCCTAGTAGACTGGGTATCTAAAACATTAAATATATTAAAAACAGGGAACTCTTTGGCTGAGTGTGATACTGAATATGCTGAAAAACATCTTGGATGGTTACGTCAGTTTGAAGACCCTCTTAAATACTATACGAACCTTCTGAGGGTTGCCTCTATCGCAAGGCACCTCGTAAGGGAAAAAGGGGTTTATCAATATATTGCAGATGATTTTGCAATAGAATTCGATAATGCCTCTCCGAAGGAAGGATGGGATGTTGCAACCTGCAGAGTGGCATATCAAGTTTATGAATTTCTGGAACAACAAGGGAATAAGATCGAAAAGGGTCGAGTTTTATTAGGTTCCTCAGAAGTTATTGAGACCTTTTTTGGAAAATATAAATCTATGCAAGGCAACACAAAGGCAGGCTTTTCAGGCTTAGTTCTCGCCGGTTTAGCTCATGTTGGAAGAATTGATAAATCAATTGTTCAGAGAGCTTTAGAAACGGTGACTCATGCGCAAGTAAACGATTGGGTGGAAAAACATGTTGGTGTTACCATGCATGCGATGCGCTGTAAAATTTTTAGAAAACCCTGTATCGCCACCATTTTTTTGGACACAAATTTGGCTTAACCGTGAGATTTCTCCAACCCTCTTAATCAGCCTCCCATGTCGGACTATAACGAAGTCCGAGGAATCGTCAAGGATCCCCTCCTGCGTCGGCTCGCTTCGCTC
>JAJFMC010000418.1 GCA_021772365.1 Chlamydiota bacterium | reverse complement strand
AAGGAAACAGCTCCCTGATGATACAAAGAAGCTCGTGTTTAGTCTCACCGTCGTAGTTCTCTACAACCCCTTGCTTTTTACTTAAGGTCCCATCCCTACTAGCTAGCGTGTAAATGGCTTGTCTTGGCATTTGTTCAATTTGTTGCCGTAGGTTCGTAGGCATAACTGTCACAAATTCGTAATATTGCAAAAAATTGTAGGGTGTTTGACGGTTACCATAGGTTGTAATGAGCCAGGCTGTAAACGCTCCTTCTTGGTATTTTTTGAGGATTTGCTGAGCCTTTTTAATACGCTCTCCGTGTAAAATGACAGCTTGATTAGTAATAGCCTTAACTTCTGATGTAAGAGAAATTAATGATCGCAGATCGAGGGAAATGTTTTGATTTTTCTTGCAATACTCTAACAGGATATTTTCTAATGTTTGCTTTTCATGGTCATTGAGTTCTGTCATGCTGAAGATTCCAGAAAAACTGGTTAGGTTACCAGTTGCAGATCTCTTCGACATCTTTTCCATTTTCGACGATTTTTCTTTTTTCTTGAGTCGCTCTTGGAGAAGTTTGTTAACGTTACTCATAGTATCCTGCTCCCATTGTCATCAGAGGTTATTTGGCGTGTTGTTTTAATCGATTAAGTATTTGTTTGGTGACATCGCGATAGTCTTTTGCTGCTCGAGTCTTTGGAGATGTCTCAAATACAGGCATTCCATAAATTGACGCTTCGGATACATTAATATCTCGGCGTACCTTGACGTTTATAGCCTTATCAGGGAAGGTTGTCTCCACAACTTCTAAAAAGGCTGTGTTGCTCTTTCCCCGGGAATTCCAAAAAGAGAGAAGAACGCCTATAACATTAATAGGGTGACGCTGGTCAATGCTTCCAATAAACTGTGATAGTCTTTCTAACCCCTTGACGCTATAAAACTCCGGAGTAGCACAAACGAGTGTGTGATTTGCCGCTATTAGTGCAGATTCTGTCAGCCAACACAAAGATGGTGGAGTGTCAATGATGATGAAATCATAGTCCGCATCTTTAAGGATATCCCTGAGACGTTCATGAGAATAACGGTCACTTGCAAGGGTATCGGTGACTTCGAGACGTTCAAGCCATGTATCGGCCGGAACAAGGTCTAGGTTTTTGTGCTTAGTGGATAAAATGACGTCTTTAAGAGATTTTTTTCCTTGAAGGACAGGTGCCATACTGTCGTATTCATCGGGGTCGAATCCCAATCCTGTCGTCAAATTTGCTTGTGCATCAAAATCGATAAGCAGTACTTTTTTGCGGTGAAATTTTGCCAATGCCGCTCCTAAGTGTATCGTTGATGAAGTCTTAGCTGTTCCCCCTTTAAAACTGCTGATTGCAATAGTTTGGCGGTTCCTCATGGTTACCTCTACATTGTTTTCACAAATTGACACTGTAGGTCAAATGTACTCTATTCATCGTTTTCTTTGGAAGAATAAGGTGAGGTTAGACTTCGTTCTTTTCGTTCCTTATTGATACTCTGTAAGAAATCACCGAAACTTAATTCGCCATGAACGACGTTGTCACGTGTTCGTAGATTAATGGTCTTGTGTTCCACTTCCCTATCACCGATGGTAATCATGTAATTTACTTGATCGAGCTGTGCTGAACGAACTTTTTTTCCTACGGACTCCTGTGAGTTGTCGACTTCGACACGATATCCTTCATCTTTCAGTTTTTGAGCGATTTCACGAGCGAATGTTTCATGTCTGTCTGCAACAGTGATTAATCGAGCGGGTCGTGGGCTTATCCATAAAGGAAATTTACCGCCGAAATGCTCGATGATGATTCCAAAAAAACGTTCAACAGAACCAAACAAGGCTCTGTGAATCATGATAGGACGCTTCCTTGTGCCATCGTCAGAGGTGTATTCGAGTTCAAAACGTTCAGGTAAAGCCATGTCAAGCTGGACAGTTCCGCATTGCCACGTACGACCTAAGGCATCGAGGATATGAAAGTCTATCTTTGGTCCATAGAATGCTCCATCGCCCTCGTTAATACGATAGTCGCATCCCCAAGCATCTAGTGCACCCTGAAGTCCTTTTGTAGCAACTTCCCACTCTTCGTCTGAACCAATTGTGTGTTTATCAGGTTTAGTTGATAACTCCAATTTATAGGTTAGGCCAAATGTAGAATAAATCTCATCGGCTAAACGAAGAATATTAAGAATTTCATCCTGTATGTCGTCGGGTTTCATGAAGACATGAGCATCATCTTGATGAAAGCTGCGGCATCGGAAGAGGCCGGACAGGGCTCCTGATGGTTCGTTACGGTGAACATTACCAATCTCAGCAACACGCAGCGGAAGCTCTCTATAACTGTGAACACTGGACTTATAATAAAGCATTCCTCCGGGACAGTTCATTGGCTTGATGGCGTAGTCGCGTTTTTCAATCTGAGAGGTATACATGTTATCGCGATAGTTTTCCCAATGCCCTGATAGCTCCCATAGCTCTCGTGTCATCATCGTTGGAGTTTTGATTTCTACGTAGTCGTTTTTTTCGAGGAGCGAAGTAATAAAATGAATAAGTTGTTTCCAGATGATCATTCCCTTGGGATGGATGAAAGGCATACCGGGAGCCTCTTCTTTTAGGGAAAACAGATCGAGTTTCGGCCCGACTACTTTGTGATCACGTTTTTTTGCCTCGACGAGCATATGCAAGTAGTCTTTGAGTTGCTTGCGGTCTGGGTAGGTGATTGCGTAAATACGGGTGAGTACTTCATTTTCTGAGTTGCCACGCCAGTAGGCTCCTGAAGTTTTCATCACTTTTAAGGCTTTGACTTTTCCGAGATTGTAGAGATGAGGACCGCGGCATAGGTCGAAAAATTCCCCTTGACGATAACCGCTAAAAACTTCATTTTGGTCAAAGCTATTGATAAGTTCAACTTTATATTCGTTATCTTGGAAGGTTTTAATAGCTTCTTCTCTTGTCGCAAAAACCTCTCTTTGTGATTTATAATTTTCCTTGACGATTGCTTGCATTTCCTTTTCGATTCGAGGAAAATCTTCTTCCGAAATTGTTAAATTAGCAAAATCGTAATAAAAACCATTTTCTATAGGAGGTCCGATAGTTGGTTTGGCATCAGGCCATATTCGCAAAACAGCTTGTGCAAGGATGTGTGCAGAAGTATGCCAGAAAACCTCTTTACCTTCAGGATCGTCAAAATTCCATAGGATGACTGTATCACCATCACTTAATGTTGTAGTTACATCGCACGTTTTCCCATTAATACAGGCCGCAATTGCTTGATCAGGTGCGTTAAGCTTTAAGAGTTCGATAAGGTCCTTAGCTGTACTTTTTTCGGGCAATTCTATTGAGGAGCCATCTCTTAGTTTTACAAACATTGAAGGGATCTTCCTGTTTTGAGGTTTTTTGAGCTCTTTATGTTATAAGATTTTCTATATTATCACAATTGCTTTTGGCTCTCAAAGAGTGAAAAATGATTAACTTGGTGAGGTCTGCGGGGAAAAATGTTTTTTCTTCTTTTTGTTAGTAAATTTCCTTACATATGATGACCTGTCAAGATATCCCACCTCAGCGATGATATGAGCTTCGAATAAGCCAATAAGACCATAGAATATAATACCCAAGGATCTAAACAAAACCACTTGAGTGAGACTAATATACAAAAATAAAATAATTGATGCATACCCATACGCAAATATAGCATCAATAGGATACTCTTTTTGAAC
>JAJFMC010000417.1 GCA_021772365.1 Chlamydiota bacterium | reverse complement strand
CCATTTGTGTCGATAACTTTTGGGTGCCAATACGCAATGATATTGTTTTCAAGAATATCTACTAATTCTTTCCTTTTCTCAACGAGCACCTCTTTATCTTCGTGAGAAATGGAAGTTATCAAAGCACTAGCTGTAAATGGTTGGATAAAAAACATAATGAAAAGTAGAGGAGAAACGACCTTTTTCATATGAGCATTCCTTGTTCGGTGTAAAAGAAACTTTATCAATTGAGAGGAAATATTTTCCAGTTCCAATTTTCATCAGGGCTTGATTTTAAAACTAAAATAGGTTATGTCTTTAATTTTAATCCTTTGACTTTCGGAGCTGGATATGAAGATTACAAACGTTATGTTGACGCTTGTATTCACCAGCATATTATCAGTCGTTGTTTTCACAAGCTGTAGTGTGTATCACACTCACACATTTGATCGTCCATGTGTCGAAATTCCTGAAGAGTTCCTCAATGATCCACAAGAAGGGGTGGGAAATATTTCTCAGTGGTGGAAGGAGTTTCGTCAGCCAGAGCTTAACCGTATTATGGAAGAAGCTCTTGATGATAATCTTGACATAAAGCAAGCTTGGAGTCGCTTAGCTCAAGCGCGCGCTTCTGCATGTATCGCAAATTCTGCTCGTTATCCAGAGGTTAATGTCGAAGCTCATACGGAATATAAGTATGAGGTGAACCATAGAATAGATTTTGATGTAGATTTCATGACCTATATATTGAAACCGACATTTTCTTACGAAGTCGATTTGTGGCGCCGTATTGATTCAAAAGTGCGTGCTGCGGATCTGAATTATAGTGCAACGTACGAGGATTTAGAGGCTACAGCATTATTTCTCACTGGTCGTGTGACTAACCTATGGTTTACCATTCAAGAGCAGAAATCACTATTAGATCTGATCAATTACCAAGTAGAAGTCTCTCATACACTGCTTGAACTCGTTGAATTACGCTTTGCCCTTGGAGTCTCTTCAGCTCTCGATGTATACCAACAGAGGCTTCAACTCGAGGAAACGAAATCAACGGCTATCCCTGTGCAGGCATTACTGAAAACATCAAGTCACCAGCTGAGTATTCTCTTAGGTAAACCCCCGCAAGAGTATTTAAGTGCTTCAATCGGAATTAATGAAATTGTGCTCCCGGATTTTCCCTATATTGGTGTTCCGTGCGAGTTGATTTTAAGGCGTCCGGATCTACGAGCAGCACATTATAAAGTTAAGTCAGCAGACTATGAAGTGGCGGCTGCTATCGCTGATCTGTTTCCAAGGATCACTTTACCCTCTTCCGAAGAGTTAAGAACTCGAAAATGGGGTGATTTCTGGCAAGAGGAAATTGCTAGGATAGGTGCCAAACTTGTTCAACCTATCATCGATGGCTGCAGAAGGCGATGCGAGGTACAACGTCGTAAAGCAATTGTCAAAGAGCAGCTCGATAGTTTTGGTCAGAAATTTCTTGTGGCAATGGGTGAAGTGGAAGATGCTATCGTCAATGAAGACTCACAAATCGAATTGCTTAACCAAATAGAAAAAGAAGTCGAGATTGCCCGTCTGAATTTAGACGAAGCGCGTGTTAGAAACGCCAACGGATTGAATGATTACTTGACGGTGATATCTGCCATTCAGTCACTACAGCGGTTGGAGAGGAGATTGATTGTTGAACACAAAAGATTATTAACGAGTAGAGCAAACCTCTACCGAGCATTAGGAGGTCCTTGCCTTGTTGGGTGCGTGGATAGAGACGATTCATGCGATACCTGTCAAGGACAAGACCGTGATATATATATAGAGGATATGGAGAGTGAATAGTGAGTAAATCAAATATTTCACAGCTACTATTGGGTATCGGTATCATGGTCGCTGCCATACTAGTCGCAGCCTCGTTGTATTTTTTTAGGCCTACACCCGAAAAAGGTGAACCAACCAGTCGATCGGCGCTAGTCGAAACAATTCTTGTCGAACGAGGGGATAAAACTCTTAAAATCGCTGCTTTCGGAACGGTGCAACCGAATCGTGAACTCACTGTTCAAGCAGAGGTGAAAGGAAGGGTGATCGAGCTTTCTCCAAACCTTGATACTGGTGGTATCCTCAATGAAGGTGAGGTGATGATCAAACTCGACCCTAGAGATTACGTCACCGCTGTCGAGCAGAATCGTGCAAAGGTAGAGAAAGCTGAGTTTGACCTCATCGTAGAAAAAGGAAGAAAAATCATCGCTGAAAAAGAGTGGTCACTCTTGGATTCCTCTCTTAGACAAGGTGGGTTGGGTAAAGATTTAGCGTTAAGAATCCCTCATTTACGAGAAAAAGAGTCTGCTCTTCAGGGAGCTCAGAGTGCACTACATAAGTCTCTTGTAGACTTAAAAAGAACTATTATACGTGCCCCTTTTAATGCTTTGGTCATAGAAGAGTTCGTAGAAGTCGGACAGTTGGTGGGATCACTAAAAAATATTGCAAGGATTGTTTCTACCGACGAATTTCGTGTAAAGGTTAGCATTCCATATGACCAGCTAGGCTGGGTGAAACTTTCGGGGAAGAAAGGTCTGAAAAAAACACCTGTAACTATTATTCAAGATTTGGGGGATAATGACCTTGTTAAAAGAGAAGGCCACATCTTGCGTATTCTTGGTGACCTCGACCCGAACGGACGGATGGTACAATTGCTTGTTGTTATTGATGATCCACTGAATTTGAGGTCGAATGATTCTGATGAAATACCATTATTATTAGGTACATATGTAGAGGTTCTTTTTGAGGGGCCCGTAGTGGAGAATGCCGTAGAAATCCCTCGTCTTGCTATCCGTGAAGGAAATTTAGTGTGGGTAATGAACAAAGAGGGAAAGCTTGAAATCCGCCAAGTGGAAATTGTTTCTGGAGATAAGTATAATGTGATCATAGAAAAAGGCATTGAAAGTGGTGAAGCCCTCATCATTAGCAATCTCCCGGTAGCCATTCCTGGTATGGATCTTAAAGATTTATCCGATGTCCTAAATGAACAAGATAATATTGAGAAATGAGCAGCCAGTCATCAACGACTAATAAATATCCGTCGGGTCCCATTTCTTGGATGGCGCGTAACACTGTTGCTGCTAATCTGTTGATGCTTCTATTTTTGGTAGGCGGCATTATCTCGATGATGAATATCAAGCAAGAGGTTTTTCCTGAAGTACAATTAGATATTATCCAGGTTAGTGTCGAATATCCAGGTTCTGGCCCAGAAGAGATTGAGCAGGGGATTCTACTTTCTGTTGAAGACGAGGTGCGTTCTCTTCAAGGAGTCAAAAGAGTAACGAGTACAGCCCTAGAGGGATATGGCGTTGTCAATGTTGAAATGCTTCGTGGTGAAGATCCCAATAAAGCCTTACAAGATGTAAAAAATCGCGTTGATAGCATCCAGTCATTTCCTGAAGATGCTGAAAGGCCGATTGTCCAACTTCTTATCCCAAGAAGACAAGTTGTCTCTGTGATTGTTTATGGAGATCAAAGTGTGCGAACACTTAGAGATTTTGCTGAAATCGTCCGTGATGAGTTGATCCAATTGCCTAACGTTACACTTGTTGATGTTGCTTCTGTTCCTGATTATGAAATCGCTGTTGAAGTACCTCTAGAAAATTTACGAAATTATGGTCTGACACTTGATCAGATATCCAAAAAGATCGGAAATACGGCCGTGGAAGTTCCTGGTGGAGGATTGAAGACAGCGGGTGGCGAAGTACTTCTTCGTACGAAGGAACGGCGTGATTATGCTAGTGAATTTTACGATATACCCGTGATCAATAACCCTGAGGGTTCAAATGTTTTATTAGGAGAAATAGCTACATTAAAAGACACGTTTGAAGAGTCGGACCGAGAATCTTATTTTAATGGCAAACCAGCTATCAGGGTGAATGTTTACAGAGTGGGAGATCAAACGCCTATAGCAGTCTCCGAAGAAGTAGAAGATTATGTAAACCAAGCAAAGCTAAAACTGCCGGAAGGTATGAATATCATCACGTGGGATGATCGTTCAGATATCTATCGGGATAGGATTGGCCTTTTGTTACGCAATGCTCAGCTTGGGTTACTGTTAGTACTCATTCTTTTAGCACTATTTCTAGAACCGCGACTCGCTTTTTGGGTGACTCTTGGCATACCTGTGTCAATCATTGGTTCTTTTATTTTCATTCCATTTACTGGCGCTACCATTAACATGGTCTCTCTTTTTGCGTTCATCGTCACTTTGGGGATTATCGTAGACGATGCTATTGTTGTTGGGGAAATTGTGTATCAAAAGCGAGAAAAAGGAATTCCCTATCTTCAAGCTGCTATTGTTGGTGCTAGAGAAATTACTGTTCCCGTCTTCTTTGCTGTTTCAACGAACGTGGCTGCTTTTCTCCCTCTGTTCTTTATACCCGGTTCTACTGGCAAGATATTCATGCAAATACCAGCTATTGTCATCGCTGTTTTTATCGTCTCTTTGGTTGAATCATTATTTATTCTGCCTGCACACTTATCAAAAAAACACAGGAAGACGAGGATATTGACCATCATCCGCTATCCAAGCAGGTTCGTGAACTTATGGATGAGGAAGTATAGAAAAAATCAATTCACCAAACAGTTACGTATAGCTCTCAAGCATCGCTATCTGACTGTCAGCACTTTTATCGGTATATTTATCATATTCGTGGGACTCATCGTTAGTGAGTACATCCCATTCAGCTATTTGCCACGTGTAGATTCGGATCTCGTAACCTCGCAAATCGTTCTTCCATTCGGTGTTCCAATCGATCATACACGTAAGGTAGCAGAGAAACTTGTTAGTGCTGCAAGAGAAGTTGTTGAGGAAAATGGTGGTGATAAAATTATCAAAGGGATCTACACACAGATCGGTGATGGATTGGGATCTTCAGGGCCAGCGATAGATTCTGTAACCATGACACGAGGGAGTCATCTTGTCGGTGCACAAATCGCACTGGTACCGCAGGATGAAAGAGATATTGGAGGAGTACAGTTCGCTAGAGAATGGAAAAGCAAGTTGGGAAGATTATCAGGTGTAGAATCAGTCTCTTTTGATGCTACCATTGCTGCTGGTGAAGGGCTCCCGATTAGTATAGAACTCTCCCATCCAAATCAACAACAACTTGAAAATGCAGCTATTGAGCTAGCCGATTATTTAGGGCATTATGCCGGAGTTAGTGAAGTAAATGATGGGGTATCCAAAGGTAAACCACAGCTGAGTTTCAAAATCAAAGATACAGCAAAAAGTATGGGAGTAAACACAGGAGAACTTGCAAGGAGTATACGCGCATCTTTTTATGGTGCAGAAGCACTCAGACAACAGCGTGGAAGGCATGAAGTTAAAGTCCTTGTGAGATTGCCTCTCGAAGAACGTCAATCCTTAGAAGCTCTCGAACAGCATGTGATCAGAGGGCCGGGTGGTGGAGAAATTCCACTATTAGAAGCCGTGGAAATAGAAAGGGGGCGTGCTTACACAGATATTAGACGTGCTGACGGTCGCCGTGTATTAGAAGTCACTGCAGATGTCGATGAATCTGTTGCCAATACGAATCTCATCATCGAAGATGTTAGAGGTTCAATCATCCCACAACTGCAACAGAAATACGCGGGACTCAGCTATACTCTACAGGGACAGATGAAAGCACAAAGAGAGTCTCTTGATGCTATGGCTGTAGGATTTTTTGTTGCTGTGGTTGTCATTTACGCGATGCTTGCTATTCCATTTAGAAGTTATATTCAACCTCTTATTGTCATGCTAAGTATTCCGTTCGGATTTGTAGGTGCAATCATTGGCCACCTCTTGTTGGGCTACGAGTTGAGCATCATGAGCATTTTTGGTCTAGTCGCTCTTAGTGGCGTCATTGTTAACGACTCCCTTGTCCTTATTGTGACTACCAACAAGATTAGGAAGGAAGAAAACTTTCCGCCATTTGAGTCCATTATGCGTGCGGCAATTATACGTTTTCGCCCCATCATTTTGACTTCGCTCACAACATTTTTTGGACTATCACCAATGATTTTTGAGACTTCTATGCAAGCGCGTTTTTTAATCCCTATGGCTGTATCGCTAGGGTTCGGTGTTCTTTTCGGAACATTCATTATTCTACTCGTTATTCCTGCTGTGTATCTTATTGTTGAAGATGCAAAGAAGAAACTGAATCTTTCTGATTAAAATTCATGGACTGAATTCCATAGATTCGCACAACCCAAACATAGTGGTTCTTCTGCTTCCATAAATAGTAAACTTTTTTTCGGTAAGATTTTTT
>JAJFMC010000416.1 GCA_021772365.1 Chlamydiota bacterium | reverse complement strand
TATTTAGATCAGCATTATATTTTATATCCAAAACTGTTTAAATCAAAAGGGGTATATGTCTGTAGTTTTCGGTTTGCATCTGTATAGTAATTAACCACTCTATGTTGGATAAAATTTTTTAGGTATTTTTCGTGCTTGTCTTGTAACTTATTTGGCGTGATTTTATCAATTAAATCACATATTTTGTGTTTTAGCTTCCAAGAAAAAGGTGTTAATTTGTAGTTGCCGTTCCAAAGAGGTTGACGTTTAATATATCGATTTAAAATTCTGTTAATTTCTAATGTGCCACTACCGCGCCCTATATTTAGAGGGTCGTAAACCTTTCTAAACTTATTCGTAACACCTGAAAATTGCATGATAGTATCAAGAAATAAATGTTGGTCTTTTTTTAAAAGCTCATAAGGGATTGCAAGAACAGATTCTTTTCCAAATAAATCAATATAGTACTCAACCAGTAAATTATATTCTAAGTGATCTAACCGACAGATTGGGCTAAATCCAGGCTGCTCACTACCTGTTCCAAGAAATTGATCTATTCCCCATTCACCATCTTGTCTAACATACTGCCCGTAAAGAGATTTGATCATAGAATTTTGTTCTCTTATACCAATAATCACCCGAGAATTCGGAAATGTTTTTTTCAAACGACTTGCCGTTTCATAGCCGTAATATCTTGAATAAACGGGGTAACCACACAAATCTTCATGAGAAATAATAGGCACCAATTCAGCATTTGAAATTTTTTTTGTTGCAGCATCAAAACTCTTTCGTACCTGGTAGGGATCAAAACGTTTTGGATGTTCAAGAACAAAATGCTTTATTGCTTCTCCAGTATACACTGTCCAAGGGCAAACAAACCCTTGATCTTTTCTATAAAAAAAATGATTTTGGAGGAAAGTCGTTCCAGTTTTATGGAAACCAATATGTAGTATAGGATCTCTATTCATACTCTTATGATAAGGAATAAATGACAATTCGACAATAGAATATTTTAAAGGTCAACCAGAGTTTTGCAATTCCCTCTTTAAATATAAAATTACTCTTGAACTCATTAACACATTGGTGTTCTCGCAATCGTAAATTTTTGTAGTCGTTTTCTTTCACTCGTGTCGCCCCATAACCAACATTCTATGATGTCAGCCCACTTCACAGAAAGCTGTAAATTGTCCCATACATCTTCCATTTTAATAGAGATTTCTTCATACAATTTGGGAGATTTGATGAGTTTTTCAATGGCATCTGCTACGGATAAACTTGATTTTTGTGGTACTATTAACCCCGATTCTCCCTCGTTTATTTTTCCTACAAACATAGGGTGATCAGTAGTAATTAATGGTGTTCTAGAGATCATTGCCTCCATGAGAGTCATCGGAAAACCCTCTGGATATTCGTGGTGACTCAAAACTACCACAACATCACTAATATTCATTTGTGTGATGACATCGCTATTTGGAATCATACCCATAAAATGAACAGCATCCAAAACACCTAATTGACTAGCTTGTTCCTTAAAAATATCAATACTCCCTTTTCCTGCAATGTTCAATTTAACTGATTGATTTCTTTTTCGGAGGAGTGCAATGGCTTCAATGATTTCACCTAATCCTTTTGCTCTAGTGATTTGACCAGCAAAAAATATTGTCCATTCTTTATCGGCTGGTGGTCCTTGTTTTGATGAATAAGACGAAGGAGTTAGTTTATGCTCCCAATCATAGGCAATAATTTTACTTGGATCTACGCCTATATTTACCAGAGATTGAGAAGCATTTACTTGGTGATTAATAACCCAGTCAACTTGTGGGCGATTTAAATAGTATGCTAAAATCTTACTATTGATTTTACTTTTTAGTCCCCCTGCTTCAAAACTATCAGCAAAACTTGGTAGAATATTAATTTTTTTGTTCAAAAGCCAGCGGATCAGTTTCCAATGAGGGAATCTGAGAACAACATGTGTGGGGGAAAATTCTTCAATATAATTGTTTAAATTTTTTATTGATATTTGATCGTGTTTTAATCCTGCACCTACTGTTCGAATACCTTCTTCAAGCCAGCTATCGTATTTTGATTCAGAAATGCAACACAACACCGATGTTTCTTCAGTTTTGCTTGCCATTTCAATAACTTTTCTAACGGAATATTCTTGACCGTAATAAGACTCGCCTTCTCCCTTTCGAAATTTAAGAACAGTTTCTCTAAAATCACCAGCATACTGAATGAATAATAATCTAATGTTCATAGTGTTTCCTTATTTATGAAGGTAAATTTGGTGCTAATCCTGAATTTGCCTTTCGATAAAAACAACCCGATAACTACAAGTTATTGTCCCTCAATATATAGAATTTTTGTGAAATCCCTAAAAAAACAAATATCCTATATTTTAGTTATTAATCAATATATTTTAAGAATTAATAGAGGTTTATTTTATGGTGTCCGTTCACGGGGTAGTAATTAGTTTATGGGGAAAGAGCGGGAAGTACTGTATTTATATAATTTTCATCGCAGGTATAACGGAAAATTGCTATCATGGCCACTCTTTTAAAGTTATTCAGGGAAAAGACTGTGATGCAATTTAATGACCTTGGTTATAAATTAGGGCATTTCCCAAACAGTGAAAAAGCTTCTAATGAGGTCCTAAGCCTCCCTGTACACCCGTGGTTAACCTCCGATGAACAAAACCTGGTGATCGATAACATCCTAGAACATTGCCTAGTAACAGCATAAGGTGACGAAATGAAAAATACATATACAAAGACACTAGCGTTAATCGGTGCGGGAAACTGGGGAAAGCACTTGGCAAGAAACTTCCATGAAATCGGTGCTCTTCATACCATCTGCGATACCGACGAGCAAAGATTGCAAAATCACCAAGCAAACTACCCGGGTGTGAAAACCGCTCACGAAACACACGGGGTTTTTAGTGACCCGAACATCCATCAAGTAGTGATCGCGGCCCCCGCAGAAAAACATTTCTCGTTAGCCAAACAAGCTCTAGAATCTGGAAAAGATGTGTTTGTCGAAAAACCTCTATGTCTCGATTCTGATGAAGCAAAATGGCTGGTTCAGTTGGCAGAAAAACATCGAAAAATTCTCATGGTCGGCCACCTCCTCCACTACCACCCTGCATTCACCCGATTGAAAGAACTCGTCGATGAAGGGGAAATTGGTGTTGTCAAGCACATCGCCTGTCATAGACTGAAGTTAGGAAGGTTTCGAGCAGAGGAAAATGTACTGTGGAGCTTTTCTCCACACGATTTTTCTATGGTCCTAAGTTTGACAGGTGTCGAAACCCTAGAATCCATCAACTGTAAAGGTTCCTCTTTCGTCAACGAAGGGATTGAAGATCTCACGATGACAAATCTTACGTTTTCTGGGGGGGGGACAGCACACATCTATTCAAGTTGGATCAATCCCCAAAAGGAGCAAAAGCTCGTCGTAATTGGAGCCAAAGGAATATTGACCTTCGACGATACGAAACCGTGGCCAGAGAAATTATCGATCGTGAGTGATCCGATTAAATACGATTCCGGTGGAACTGCGAAAGTAAATAATAACAGTGAGATATTTCTTGCTATTGATGAATGTGAGCCTTTGCGGTCCGAGTGCATACATTTTCTGCAATGCTGTAAGGACAGAAAACAACCAAAAACATGCGGGAGAGAGGGATTGAGAACTCTTGAAGCTCTTCAAGCTGCAGAAAAAAGTTTAAAAAATGGAGGAAATGAAGTGTCGTTAAATCAGGACACCTCATACTATGCTCATCCCACGGCTGTCATCGACGATGGCGCAAAAATCGGGAAAGACACGAACATCTGGCATTTCAGCCATATTTTTTCGGGTGCAGATATTGGAATATCGTGCAATATCGGACAAAATGTGACGGTGTTTCCACAGGTTCGATTAGGAACGAACTGCAAAGTACAAAATAATGTCAGTGTGTACACCGGAATCACCTGTGAAGATAACGTATTTATTGGACCGAGCGTCGTTTTTACGAATGTTAATAATCCGCGGTCAGAAATTAACCGACGCACTCAATTTGAGTCGACATATGTCTGTCAAGGAGCTACCATCGGTGCTAATGCAACAATCTTATGTGGCATCACCATCGGCCAATACTCTTTCATTGGTGCTGGTGCAGTCGTTACAAAAAACACAAAGCCTTTCTCCCTCATGATGGGGAATCCTGCAAGGCAGGTGGGATGGATGAGCAGGATTGGTGACAAAATCAATCTCCCATTAACTTCTGAGGAACTCATGGTCGCTAAATGCCCTGCGACAGGTGAATCCTATCAACTCATTAACGATCGGTTAGAACTGATGAAAAACTCTAATGTCAGTCAAGAATGTGTGACTCATGAAAGTTAGCTGCATCGTCGGGGCTCGACCACAGTTTGTTAAAGTTGCCGCTCTTGCAAGACAAATGAAAACACCTCCTGTCATCATCCACACAGGACAACACTACCAGAAAAATATGTCTTCTGTTTTTTTTGAAGAAATGCAGATCCCCAAGCCGAAATACCATCTAGAGATTGGAGGGATATCTCAAGGGGCGATGACAGGTAGGATGATCGAACAGATCGAAGAAGTATTGGTTAAGGAAATACCGGATTGCATCATCGTTTTTGGCGATACTAATTCCACTCTTGCTGGTGCTATTGCCGCTAGTAAACTACATATTCCCATCGCA
>JAJFMC010000415.1 GCA_021772365.1 Chlamydiota bacterium | reverse complement strand
AAAATGTTTCGTAGGATCGAGTATAGAGGGGGAGCTTATATCAAAGGCTTAGACAAATCTCAGGGCTGCGCCCTATTTTTCAACTTCTTCCATTAAAGGTTCGTGAGTCGATAAAGGACTTGTGGAGGTTATCACAAAGACCTGAATTATCAGAAAATGTACTTCTAGAAATTCAAAAAGAAATCGATAGAGACTTGGTATATGTGAACGAATGGCTCGGGTTGAATTTATCCTGCAATAATTGGGAAAAAGAGGCTGTTCGTTTTTTGCAAAATAATTATACGGTTGAAGGGTGTAGACAGTAAACTAAGTATTCCTAATGTATGGATTTGTCTCCAAAACTTGTTTCCCAGAGCAACTCAGTACTGAATAACATATGGTTTATATATTTTTTTATCGAAATATTTTTTTTGAACAATATGAAACGTTTGAGAACTTGTATCGTGTCAAATAACATAGTAAAACAATAATGTATAAGCACACACGCGACACCGTAATTTTTGCGGAAATAGATATACTCGCTTTCTATTCTTAGTCTATCAATGCGCTCACTATCATTTTGTGCCACTGAAATTTTTTTATTAGTAGCTCCAGCAAGATGTGTAACAGTCTCAGGATGAAAATAAACTTTCCAACCAAGTTTTTTTACCCTTAAGCATAGGTCATTATCATCGTTATACATAAATAGCTCTGGTCTCAAAAAAAAACCCATTTCATCAATTAGAGACTTTCGAATCAGTAGACAACAACCAGAAACCCAATCACACTCCTTGACCTCTTCATGACTTTGTCGCATGCAGTTAATATCTTTCCAAATGGAGTTCCTATGAGCTAATCCCATTTTTGTTAGAAATACTCTCCATGGGGTTGGAAAATACCTTGCTGAAGGTAAATATTTTCCATTTCCATTTTTTGTTCTAGGACCAACGACTCCACATTTTTCGGTGTTTTCTAAAAAATTAGTTAGAATTCCAATGGTGTTTTCTCCTATGAACGCATCAGAATTGAGCATCAAAATATTTGTACCCGTCGTACTTTTAAAAGCTAAGTTGTTGGCTGCGATGAATCCTAGGTTTGTGGGGCTTTCAATGAGATTTACGTCTGGATATTTCTCTTTGATTAAATCAACAGTACCATCTGTTGATCCATTATCTACAAAGATAATTTCTTTATTGAGTGTATCCTTTGACTCTTTGATATGTAATAAACACTTATCTACGAGATCAATAACGTTGTAGGCAACGACAATAATCGTAAGGTCAATTTTTTTAGATGCTATACTGGGTTGATCTATTAACAAATTCAAATTTGTTCCTTGAGTTCAAGTTTTTTAAAGACGCGAATATTGTAAAAGTTGTCGTCTTCGAAATCCCCGTATTCTTCATGATGTTGATGAAGGTGTGTGACTATATCAGAAACTGTGTGCTGCGGTTCGTAGCCCAAAAAAGTTTTAGCCTTATTATACGAAACTTTGTAGTTGCGAAAGTCTTTGATATCTTTTATTTTCATCGATATTTTTTGACCCGTTTGCTTCTCTACTTCCTCTTTGACAAGATCACCTACTTGTCCGACAGTGCAGTTGTCCGATGCAATGTTGAACACCCCACTGATACCGTAATCAGCCTGTATCGCTCTTAAATAAGCACTAACAGCATCACTAATGTGAAGAATCGGGCGCCAAATAGAAGGGTTATTGATGACGATCTTTTTGTCTTTTATGGCACATTTGTACATTGTATTGACGATAAGATCGAATCGCATCCGAGGGCTACGGCCAGATACAGTCCCTTTTCTAAGAGCAATCACCGAAAAATCTTTATCTTGGAGCTGCAGCACCCCTCGCTCTCCTTGAAGTTTGGAGATCCCATAAGGATAGCTACAAGTCACAGGCGCTTCTTCATCATACAATTCATTGACGGTGTATCCGTAGACAGAGCATGATGACCCGTATATAAATCGTTTCACTCCAGCAAGTTTAGCGCAATATGCTAGATAAGAGGGGAGCGAACCGTTAGAAACGAAATTCACAGCCGGATTAAAGTTAGCCATTGGGTCGTTTGAGAGACCGGCGAGAAATATTACTTGGTCATACCCTTCAAAATCTTTGACCCCACAGTGGAATAAATTTTTATTGATCACCCTGCTTTCACGCGGAAGTTCATTTCCAAACCACAAAAGATCAATAACGTCTACGACATACCCGTACTCTATTAATACCGGAACTAAGGCTGATCCTACATACCCAGCTCCACCAACTACTAACAACTTCATTTTCAAATCCTTTTGTAAACATTCGTTGTATTTGTGTTGTTTCTTCAATCAAATCCCTTCTGACTGTTTATCAGTTTTGATTTGATGATTTGAGTATTAAATACCCCTCAAGAGCCTCTTTCCATGAAGGCATTAAATTTAGCCCGATCTCTTCTAAATTTCCTTTTATCAAATAGGTGTTTTCAGGTCTGTTGAAATCTCGTGGGAAAAAGTCGTTGCTTACAGGGATTACAGGAGTAGGGGTGTTTGAAAGTGTCATAATTTCTTTTGCAAATTCATACCACGATGTCCTACCTTTACAACTCATATGGTAAGTTCCATACTTATCGGTCTTTAGGAGTTCTAGCAGATTTTTTGCCAAGGGGTATGTCCATGTGGGCGCCATCAAGCACTGGTCTACTTTCAACTCATCACGTTCACTACCGAGCTTAAGCATAAGGTTAACAAAATTATGCTGCTTTCCACTAGGCATTGTTTGACCATATAAACTTTGTACCCGGACAATAAAAGTGGAGGCGTGGGCTTCTGTAGCTGCACGTTCGCCTGCTAACTTACTTTTGCCATAGATGTTGATAGGTTTTGGGGTGTCTAGTTCTGTATACCCTTCTTCTTTCGAGCCATCAAAAACATAGTCGGTGCTGATATGCATTAGCTTGATACTGTTTTGTTTGCACACTTCAGCCAAAGACCTGACAGCATCTCTGTTTACCCTCATCGCAATATCGGGCGATTGTTCACATAATGATAGGTCATGAAATGCTGCACAATTAATGACAACGGTCGGCTGTTGTTGATCGATGAGGTGCCTAATTGCTTGTGGATTAGTAATATCGACATCTTTCCTCGTAGCAGGAAAATAGTCTATTTTATTCTCTATCAACACCCTTACAACATCAGCACCGAGTTGCCCATTAGATCCAATGACCAATACTTTCATCTTCCATTAACTCCACATAAGTGATTAAACTGAAAAATTTCGGATCGTTCATCACTATTCCATCCTGCAACAGTAAATCCATCTCGGTCCTTATCAGTGATAACCGGTGATTTTGCTATTTCATCAAATTCAACCTTCAAGAGGGGGTCACAAACTGACCAATCGATATCTTCAGAGAGAGGAGAAATACCAGCTTCACAACCGGGAGAGTATTCCCCAGTGCAGAAATATTCAATGAGCGATGGCTCACTAAAAAAATTACCATGAGCAAAGCCTGGTGGTACCCATATCCACTCACTTACAGAGGATTCTGGATCATTCGGCATCTCATAGGCAATTATTTTTCCAAATGTAGGAGAGTGTTTACGTATGTCTAACACGAGGTCTACCATACGGCCCATCACTGTGCGAACGAGTTTACCCATAAACGGATTCCACTGGAAGTGCAACCCTCTAATGGTGTTTTTTTTAGAAAAACTTTCGTTCGTTTGAACAAATTCATATCCGCTCATAAAATCAGTTTCAGGTAGTTGAAACAAATCACTTTTCCGATAAGGCTCCGTGAAGTAACCTCTGTGGTCATTAAATCTAGCAAATTTAATGACTTTGACATCAGGAATTGTTAGGGTTTTAACTTCTAGGACTTTCATAAAACAGACGCCTTCCTTTTTTGAGATTAAAGTGTTGAAAGTATTGCTGTTATAAAAGTTTTGTGAAATATAATTAATGTAGTCGCGGTAAATTCAAGTAAAAGGCTCTATTAACTTATTAATAGCAAATAAATCTTTTCTTTGCAACTTGAACTCATTTTGGTAAATTGTACGGAAATTCCTGATTTTTAAGAAACTCGTGAATAGAATGTACGCTCAACTCTGATTTCCGAATGAGCCCTTCTAGAGTGTTAAAGGCGTTGTGAGGTGTAAATATCACATTTTCGTTATTTTTCATTTTACTTATGAGTTGCTCGTATTTTGTAGACTCCTTTAACTGAGTGTTTTGTAGTGATGCAGCCAAATTATACTCGTCTTCAAACACATCCATCGCCAGACCACCAAGAATTCCTTCGTTAATTAAACGGTTTAGGTCTTCAGTTGGTGAAACCTCACCTCTTGATATATTTATAAATAATGCCCCTTTTTTGACGTTTTTTAACGTTTTGTAATTCAGCAGACCATTTGTCAATGGGGTGAGGGGAAGAGCACATACGATTGTGTCAGCAAACGCGAGCCCCTCTTCTAGTGACACGTAGGTAACGATGTCTTCACGCTCTTCTAGGTCTACACCTCTTACATTCATCCCTATTCCTTGAGCAAGAAGAGTGATTTCTCGTCCAATTTTTCCAATACCAATGACAAGAAGGTTGTTTTTATAGCATTCTCCACCTGTTATTCCGTTGCGATTAAATGTTTGAAAGTGTGTCATTTGTTTACGGATTTTTTTTAGCAAAGAAAGAATCATCAAAATAGCATGTTCAGCTACTGCTCTAGCGCAATATTCGGGTAAATATCCGCATGATACTTTTCTTTCACATTCACTAAGGTATTTTTTTAAGTGGTCAAAACCAGTACTTCTGGTGAGTATCCCTGTGAGATTATCGCTCCAGTCTGTAGGTATTATTGATTGGGTTCGAATGGATATCAAGTGAGAGGGAGGGGCTTTCTCCGGGTATGATTGAATGGTTCCTTCTCGATACTCTGCCTCAATTTGTGGGTTGAGGAATTTTTGTAACATTTCGATTTCTTCTGTAAAAGCTTCATAAAATACAACTTTCATTATCATCCCCTGAAATTGGTCTATAGAGGGTATTCCAAAAATAGTTGAAGCTGTTTTCTAGAGATTTTTTTTGGCTCGCAAGGGGCGGGGGGCGCAGCCAACCATGTGTTGTTTGCAAGAATAAGCCCAAAGCGAGGCCGAAAAAGGTCTAGAAAACAGCCCAAGTATTTATGCAACTCCCTCTCTAAATTGATTATATTTTTATTGGCGTAGGTGTCAATGATCTTTATTTTCTAGGGGCATTGGCATATAATTCGTTATCCACACCCAAACAACTTGAAGGTATGTTGTTTGGGTATAATCGAAACCCAAGAGTGATTAGATGTTTCAGGAGTCGTATCTCAATAAAAAAATATTGTTAACTGGTCACACGGGCTTTAAAGGAGCGTGGCTGACAACATGGTTACTTCAACTTGGAGTTGATGTTGTTGGTTATAGTCTTGAGCCAGTAACACAGCCGAACCTCTTTGAAATTAATGGTTTAGCGGGTAGGATCAACCATTACCTAGGTGATGTCAGAGATAGAGAACGACTATCTGAAGTATTTAAAAATGAGTCACCAGATCTCGTTATCCATTTTGCAGCTCAATCACTTGTGTTAAATTCTTATGAAAATCCAGTAGAAACCTTTGAGGTGAATGTTCAGGGGACAGTAAATATTCTTGATACCGCACTGCATTCTCCCAAAACAACAGCAGCGTTAATCATTACAACCGATAAAGTCTACGAGAATAACGAATGGTCTTGGGGATACAGAGAAAATGATCGTTTGGGAGGACATGACCCTTATAGTGCGAGTAAGGCTATGGCAGAGATTGCTGTCGCATCCTATAGAAAATCTTTTTGCTCATCCTCAGGGGTAGTTGTCGCGTCAGCTAGAGCAGGAAACGTTATTGGTGGTGGTGACTTTTCGGAAAATAGATTACTTCCCGACACAATACAAGCTTTGATGTCTAATCAACCAGTACAAGTACGAAACCCGAAAAGCGTTCGACCATGGATGCATGTCCTAGACCCTCTATCAGGTTATCTTTGGCTGGGACACAAAATGCTGAGTGAAGGTGATCGATTTGCGGAAGCATGGAATTTTGCTCCTAAAGATTCAACTGGAGCAAATTGCCAAAATATTGTGGAAAGAGCTATAGGCCGATGGGGAGATGGTGACTGGTTCGATACAAGTAATGGTGAAAGTAACAAGGAAATGAAATGCCTACGTTTAAACGGTGACAAAGCCGCTCATGAATTAGAGTGGACCCCTACGTATGACTGGTCAACAGCCGTTGATAAGACTGTGGATTGGTTTAAAACCTATCAATCCGGCAATGATATGTATGCTTTCACACTAGAACAAATCAACCAATATACCGATGAAGCACTAAAGCAAAATCTCCCATGGACACAAAGCCTTTGTATTACAGAATAGCCCCTAATTACGGTCTTAGCTTGGTACCTTACAAAGCATGTTGATCGGTGGCATAATTATTCTGAAGTATAATTTTCTCTTTTCCAACATTTTCTGTGAATGTGATGATTGCTTTTTGTTCAATTCTTACAGTAGCATTCAATTTTCTCTCACCAGTCAACACTTTTTTTTGTACAACGTCAACATTCCATTCAACCTGTTTACTATTTTCTTCTACAGGGAGGTATGATGTGATCAGTTTGCCAATTTTTAAGACGCGTTGATTGCTATTTTGCATTAGATTAGCAAACTTTTCTCTATTAAAACGTCCTCCATCGGGATAAGAGCTAATCGCTTTAGGATCGTACAATTGATAAACCATTTCATCTGATTTCTGGGGGATTTGAAAAGATCGAAATGAGAGCTCTTGAACCATAGACTGTGTTAATGGTAAGGCTGTTTTTTTGGACAATTGTTTGATTTTTTCAGAAGCTTTAGAAGTAAATTTCGATATTTTAATTTGGTTATGTTCTTCGGTGTACTCCAAAAAGATCTTTTGTTTTAAGAAATACCACCCAGGACCATCCTCTTTGTATCCTTTACCAAGCCTTTCCTGATAGTTTTCAATTTTCCAGATGATGACATTTGGATTTTCACTCCACGGCTTAAAAGTGTGTTTTCCAAATCCTACATTGACAATGTTCTCGATACTTCTTTGTTGAAGTTCTTGAGAAAATTGTTTGCGGTCCATCTCTTTTTGACCTTCTTTAGTATCGAAAATAAACGTCGCTTTATCCGAAAAAAGAGCCATAATTTCATCGCGGCTAGCATCAACTTGTACCATTTTCCAGGCGAGTTTTTGTGCTAGTGAAGCAGATTCAGCTGGCATCCAAATTTGTTGTCTAGTCTCTATTAAGGTCATCGTCAGTCCTTTGTAAAAAAAAGTTTCATTTGTTTGACTATAGGACTGACAATGAAATTTTATCAATTAAAAAGTTGATGACTTTAGAAATTCCCGTATACCCTTGAAATTCAGTCTCCTACTTAATTTGGTAGATGGTTCTTTAATAAAGACAAAAGAAGTTTATGTCACTCCAAGGTTCCACGATATTCTTCTTGGAAAATACATCATAAAATTGTGGAACGGCACAGTGTCTTCTTACGTAAATATCGGGATTTCTTAGCGCGAATTAACTTACGGTGTTTATGACTACTGCCACAATGTCTGGAGTTTTTTTGAAGAAACCCTCTTATTACCACCGTGAATGCTAATCTTATTAGAATCCCACTTGATGAATGGTAAGTTGCGATCGCGGCATATATTATCGTAGAGGTCTTTTCTCGGGAGGTGTTCTTCGATGCAAAGATTGAAGACGCCTTCAATCTGATTTTCTATTGCGTAACCAATACCATCCACAATCTCTTCAAGAGGGGAGAGGTTAGTATAGCTCATTCCATCACCGGGAAATGTTTCGCCGGCATTTCTAATGACTTTTTCTTCGATAGAGCGGCCTGGACCAATGATTCCACCTAAGCGAAATATGCAAATGTTTTTATCGGACGAAGTTGTGTCTAACAATGCTTCTTCTGTTTTAACTAAAATCTCCGCCTGCTTAGTCATGGGCTTAAGCTCACTGGTCTCATCGACCCATTCTCCACCGTGGTCTCCATAGACAGAAGTGCTGCTGGTATAAATGACTTGTTGTTTTTTGTTAGACTGTTCAAGACCAGCAACAATAGCTTCAGCATTTGCTAAGTATGCTTGTTCATAGCTGTCTCTGGAGTCTGCACCTACAGAAAAAATAACGACATCATGTTCAAAGACGAGTTTTGTTATGTCAGAAGCCGAACTGATCACATGAACAGCAGATGCCATTTTGCGTAATTCAGCAACTCTATCCGTTTGTCGAGTTGTCACAGATATATTGGGGGCTATTGATTGCAGTGTCGGGATTAGCGCTTTCCCCACATAACCGCAGCCAACGATAAGAATGTTCACGATACACCGGCAAGTTGAGCTTCATCTAAAACTCCCGCATTAATGAAAGCTGTTTTGAGTAAGGTATTGTCTGGTTTGTCGAAAGCCCCATTGCCAGCTAACCATTTAACGTAACTTTTAGGAACATCCTTAAGTAATTCTCCTTGATGCTTTCCAAAAGGCATTCGAGTGGGCGGCTTTTCTTGCCTCTTACCCATCAGTTCAAAAACATCATCGATACAGAGATCGTCTATCATCAGGCGGAATATTTCGTGGAGTACAACAACGTCATCTAGTGCCCTATGTGCATTGTTTTCAGAAATCCCATAAATTTCACGCAGAAATTGCAGGGTGTGACGGGGGAGGTCGGAACGGTATCGCCTAGCCCACTTAAGAGAATCTAGAAAATTCCATTGAGGCATTTCAAGGTCGTTTCTTTTATATTCAGCTCGTAAAAAATGAATGTCGAATCCGTCATTATTGTGAGCGATGAGTACTGTATCACCCTCGCAAAATTCTATGAACTGTTTTCCCACTACGGAAAAACCAGGAGCATCGGCAACCATGTCGTCTGTAATATTGTGGATAGCTGTAGCATCCGGTG
>JAJFMC010000414.1 GCA_021772365.1 Chlamydiota bacterium | reverse complement strand
TATGCCCATGTTTTTCGGCACTTGCAAAATTCTCATTGGGTTGATTTTGGCGCACAATGTAGTGTCCATCTTCAAGTTTGGTAAGCGCTTCAGTCAAAGAAAGTTTCTCTTCAGGATTTGTTAGGTCATGTAAAGCCGTTGCAGGTTTTAATTCATATCCAAAAAAGCGTCCTAAGGCTTGCATTTTAGCTAGTTCAATATCATCAGATTTACTTGTATCCACTTCCCAAGTATTTAGTGCTGCTTGAATTGATCTATTTTTTACACTAACAGGATCACTAAGGTGGTGACGATATTCGCCAACGATTCTCGGGGGAACGTTAATGAATGACTCTTTCGAGCTATTTTTACCAGTACCCAAAATTCCGAATAACTTGTTCATAAAATTGTGACTAAACTCAAGGGTCCATTGACTTTCAGCTTGTTTTAAGAAATCAAATGCCATACTTGTACATGCTCCACCTTCTAAAAGTGGGAAAAATACTTCTTTGATCGCACCCGTGGTTCGATCTCTTGTTTTGATCGGTTGCTTTTCAGGTAAATTGTCTTTGTTGAATGACACTCCTTCTGGCGCTAATTCATTCAAGCGATCGATATATTCTCCAGCCTGTTTGATACTGGTCACACCTTTTGCCGCACGCTGTCTACCTAATCCATAGACATTTTTGCCGGCAACAGCCTCTAATGTTTCTCCATGCTTTAACATACCTTTTCTTAGAAAATCAGGTACGTTCGCTGGTGGTTCGTGCCTTCTTGTGTCCACTATAGTTTCTCCAAACTGCATACCAGGTTGCTTATCATTAAGTTCTGGCGCTCCATTTTTAAGAGCTGTTAGGGTTGCAGCAATGGTTAAAAATGAGAAATTCACTACGTTAACTAGGTCGTTTGAATTGCCTCTTTGTGAAAAATTTGTAAAGTTTTGAAAATTTGAAACTATATGGTTATTTTGTTGTGAATTAACTGACATATATACCTCTCCTCTTGTTATGATATTAAGTATAGTATTAAAATATTATATTGTCAGTTGATATGTACATGTTAATAATGCTATTAATGTAATGTTTAGTTTACTGTTTATTCAATTAACTACCGAAGTTAACTTAGAAATTGGAGTTTTGGCTTTGAGAATGCTAATTTTTGAGTTTATACCCAAATAAGTTCAAAATTTAGTTTTTGGCAAAGAGAAATCTTCAACTTGTTTGGACCCCGTTTACGACAAGTTTAGGGTAGCAATCAGGGTCTTAGTCGGATTTGCCACTTTTTTCAGGAAGAAACGTCAAGGCTAACGAGTTCATGCAGTAACGCTTCCCTGTAGGAGGAGGGCCGTCATCGAATACATGGCCGAGGTGAGAATCACAGCGACTGCAGTACACTTCTATCCTTTTGATCAAGAAGAGGGCATAATCTTTACGTAGACCGATATTTTCTGGACAAATAGGTTTCCAGAAACTTGGCCACCCGGTTTTGGAGTCATATTTTTCATCGGAGCTGAATAACGCCAGTTGGCAGGCAGCGCAAAGGTATAACCCTTTGCTTTTATTATCATCATATTCATTTTCAAATGGGCGCTCAGTACCATTTTCTCTTAGGATCCAGTACTGTTCGGGCGTTAGTCGCTCCTTCCACTCTTTGTCGCTGAGAACGATTTTTTTTCCATCGAACTTCAGTTCAGGAGTACATTCACTTCCAAAGGTACAGGATAAAAGCAACTGAAAGATGAACAATCCTTGCAGGAAAATTTTCATGAAGAGGCTCCTTCTCAAATAGCATACTTTTCTGTGTAAAGCTCTAATGAAATATCTTCAAGAAGGAAATTCATGTAGAGCGGATTAGTAAAAGGGTTAGGCCTGACATTCACATATTTGAGTTAACAGGTACTTAAGAACAATCATCGAAAATGAAGGCGATGACTTCGTTGTATGTGTTAAAGATGTCACAAATTTTGATATCTGATCTCTTCAGACAATTTAGGAGTACACACCCAACGACCGAGGTAGACGAGTGGTGTGTCGAGAACTGCAGCGACCCACTTCACTAGCATCGAACCAACAAGCATTTCCATCAGAGCGTCATAACCGAAGACAAACCCTATAAATATGGTGCTATTGATCAGCTGACTCGTAAATGTTGATAGGTTGTTACGCAGCCATAAGTGTCGATCACCAGTGACATGATGTTTTATCCAGTGGAAAAAATGGACATCCCAATATTGGGCAATGAAATAGGCAATAGTCGATCCGACAAATACAGACCACCCTCCTACACGAAACGGGTTTAACGCTTCTGTACTGCCTGGTAGATTAACAAAACACTCGATGGTGACAATGGTTATCAGCTGACTGTAAAAACCTATCCATACCGTTCTCTGTGCTTCTTTTTTTCCAAAAACATCTGCAATGATATCGGTGACGGGAAAGGTGAGGAATGCAAAAATGATGTTTGAAGCGGGGAATATAATGGGTGTGTCGAATAGCTCAAAGCTTACTATCAGCTGTCCAGCCAAAATGCAAAGTGACATCCCTATCGCAGTTAGCGCGTTGAGGTAAATTAAGTGATGAGTCATAGGACGCATTATGATATCGGAGTCTATTGATTGCAAGTATACCGATCGAGTTTCAAAATGTGGTATAACAATAAAGCTCGTGGAATTATACATCTGGTATAGATGTCAGCTAATTTTTTTCTAAGATAGTCTCTGCATCGTTCCACGGTTTTAAGATGTATTTCGAGAAAGAGATTCAAGTGGAACCTTGGAGTGACAAAACTGCTTTTGTCTTTATTGAAGAAGCATTTACCTGATTGAGCTATCTCAGCAAAAGGTAAAAGCACTTTTGTTACTCCAAAGCGCTAGCGCGCGACCTACTCGGTAACGGAGAGTCTCTATCTGATAGTAATTAGGAAGATTAGTAGTGGCTCTTACCAATCATCGTCGCTACTACCCCAACCACCGTCATCTTCATCGGAATGAACATCGCCGTTAGGAGTAAGATCATCGTTGCTGTCTTCTCGATCAACAGCATTTAACGTGAATCGCTCTATGGCAGCTTGAAACTCTCTCTCTCTTTGAGTGATTATTTTGGGGCCGAGTTTGCGGTTTTTGGCTGGCTTCAATCGGTTTTTTTGCTTGATGAGCTCTCCCTTATCCACATCAACCCCCCAAACTCTTTCAGTAAGATCTGGTTCGTCATCAGGACCTAGGAGCAACCCGTCTTCATCATCAGGACCTAGGGGCAACCCGTCTTCATCATCAGAACTAGAGTCATCACTACACTCTCTTAGGGCTAGTCTTCTCTTTCTAAGCTCATCCGCTTCGAAATCACAAAACCTGACCTCTTTGCCGTTGACAAGACAAGTGCCTCTCTCATCTCTTCTTTTTTCAATTTTTTTCTTATCGATAGTCTTAGGTGGTGGAGGTGGTGGCTTTGGAATCTTATGGCTTGGAATAAGCTTTGGTTTTTCTTCAGCAACGAAGCCGACACACAACTTAACATGGATCCAGTTGTTTGCTTTTGGGTGAATAACGCCCATCACAGGAATTAACACGATATCGATGGTACACATAACAACTTTGTAGGCATGCCAGATCATGTGCACTACAGAAGTATCTGCAGGCATATCATCACGAAAATGGCCTTCTTTTGTTGGGATCCATCCGGTCAGTACACGAAATGTCGCTACGGGAAGCTTGATGAGTAGCACGATAGCATTAAATGCTGCGCCAACCAATGCGATAGGGGCGCCTGCGACTAGAGAAACAAGCCTTGTTTGCCCTTCTCTTTTCCAGGTATTTTCTGATTTGCTCCACTTGTCTATCGATTGCATTATTTTGATGTCGGGGGAGGTGTTGAGTGGGATCATCCCTTGCATTTTGTCCATAATCATTTGCCTATTTTATATTATATTTGATGCGAAATTGTACCATCTTTCTCATTAAGATGGTATTAAGATCAAATTAGTATTATATTAACAGTTGGGGTTTTCTTCATTGAACCGTGTTTTTTCTTTTGTATTCGATAAATAATAGCAGGATTTATAGATTTATGAAAGATAAAAGCTTTAAATTTGAGTTTGTTATAGTAGATGTGAATACTTGATTTTATTTTTTTATGTCTGTTTTTAAGTTGTTTTTAATGTATAAGTTTACAGTAAACTGTTGGTGTGGTAGAGTTTGTGGTTAATTAGGTTTAAAGGGAGATCGAAATGTCATTAACACTTACTCTATCAAGCACAAATAATGCACCTGAGATTTATTTATCATTAGATAAACCAAAATCTGAAAAAGATAATGAAAAATTTGAAAAAATCGTTAATGTTTTGAATAAAGGGCCTGCTTGTCTTGGGCACTCGCGATTTGAAAAGAAAAACAATCTTTTTCATGTATGGTTGATACGTACACATTGGGTTGGTGACGAAGGA
>JAJFMC010000413.1 GCA_021772365.1 Chlamydiota bacterium | reverse complement strand
AAAATCCATTGCTTCATATTGGCCTACAGTATGAATTGTTTATGTAACATGATACGCACCTAAAAAACCTCTTTTAATACTTGGTGCCCTGCCTTTTCTTATCCTTCACTTGACACATACCTTACGCTTACATTAAACATAAGTTTTTCATGTATTTAACCTGTAGACCCTATAATGGGAACGACTCAAATCGAGGTAGTAGCAAATGTCTGAGCTAGAAAAGAAAGTTAACGAACTAGAAAAAAAAATCGAAGAACTTTCAAAAGCACTAACATCAAAAGATAATTCATCAACAGCCATCGTTATGTTCTCTGACGACATGGACCGTGTAATAGCAGCCCTTAATATTGCAATCGGCAATTTAGCTTTAGGAAAAGAAGTATGTGTGTTTTTTACATTTTGGGGAGTGCCTTTATTGAAAAATGGCGGTTCTCAATCATCTCCTAAGCACATTGTGCAGAGGTTGTTTGGGTGGATGCTTCCAAATGGTGTCAAACGTTTGTCTCTTAGTAAGATGAATTTTTTTGGTATAGGTCCTCTTATGATGAAATTTTTAATGAAAAAGCAGCAATCTCCTGGTATTCAGGAACTCTTAGACACTGCAACGGCTTTAGGGGTTAAACTATATATTTGTACAATGTCGATGGATCTCATGGGAATTAAAGAAGAGGAATTAGTTTCTGAACCCAAACTGGTTCACACAGGTGTTGCCGGATTCATGCAAATCGTAGATAATAGTTCTTTAACACTGTTTATTTAAAAGATAGTTATGCTTGAGATATCCTGTTGTATTCGTTCATCTTGGCCTTGACGATTGCCACCCCAAACCGCAGCTAAAACTTCTTTGAGCACGCCAGATACGACTGTAGCGACGCAGGGAAAGACTCCGAGTTACAGGAAGTAGATGGCGTGCTCAAAGAAGTTTTAGCTGCGGTTTGGGGTAGCAATCAGGGTCCTTGGCTTACTACGAACTAAGCTTTTAGCGAGTCTAAAAAAATCTCTAGAGTCGAGTTTGATTTCCATCTAAATCCTTAATAATAAGTTCTTGCAAAGAAAATAACAGAAAAATTTGCTTACGAGCAAGTGTTATTGAATCGCGATTCGGTATAACTACATGCACTACACAAGTCTGATAGAAAGAAAATACAAGAGGTTATGGTGGTTTTACATTGGAAAAGGCACTGCACCCTCATTTTTTACTACACGAGGGAGTTAAGCGATTAACCCCCTTACCATAAGTAGCATGTAGATTTTTGTAATATAAAAAAAATCTACAAGTGATTGAGCCAGACTTTTTCAATTACCTCTATACTTTTTTTTTTTTTATATGCTATAATTTAGATAGTGACTGGTGCCTTTAAACAACACTTTTATCGTCGTTCTCTGAAACAATTATTTGTAATTATCATTACTTAATAAACAACACTCTCATATTCACCACCTCTATTTAATTACCCTAGTGTATTACCTGGGTAATAAAAACAACCTAACAATCAAAATAAAGGGATTATTATGAGTTCAGGTCAATCTAATAAAAATGATGGCTTAGATAATGATTTAGATGATAATAGCCTTGCAGCTTGTGATTTTTGTCATGGGGTGTCAGAGCACTCATTAGCTGAAGCCAAGGAATCGTTGAAAAAACACCCAGGTTCTACATCCGACTATGATGTTCAGATCATACTTGTTTCAGGATATAATGAACCTGAAAGAGCTACCGCGGGCTTATTAATGGCTATGGCTTGCGTCTCTTGTTTTCAAAAAGTTACTATATTTTTAATGATGGATGCGGTCGAATTGATGTCTAAATTTCCGAAGAAAAAAGTGCGCATAGCTCCTTTTAACTACATTGACAAATATATTGATGATCTAATTGCATTAAACACAAATATTGAAGTTTGCAGTGCCTGCATTAAAGTATTTTATCCAGACATTAACGAAAAAAACTTCACTGAATTTATTCGTCCCCAAGCAGGTTTACATGGTATGCTTGACGTCGCTATAAGAGCTAACCATACTAGAACATTAATGTTTTAATGTGTCTTTGAGATTCGCTGCTTTTTAATTAAGAAGGGTAATGATGAACGTTATAACTAGTTTAGAAAACATTTTGAGCTCACTTGGAGAGCTTAACTCAGACACCAACCTCTTTGATCTAAAAAATTGGTTTTATGGTGTAAGTTTTGATGAATATTTTTTAGCTGCTAGCTCAGTTATAGTTCTCCTCATTTTGTCAGCTTCTTTAATAAACTCCATGGAAATAGTTGGTTATCAACTGTTAAACGACAACAACAAGCAGGTTAGTAGACATAGAGCTTATGTTATAATATCTTTAATTGTTACTGTTTTTTGTTTAGGTGTGTCAGTTTTGTTTTTTGAAAATTATTTCTTTATAGTAACAATGGTTGCAGCACTACTTCTTGAATTAGTTATATACTATATTTTGCAAACACAGTTATGCAAACTTAGTTTTGAATCCGCAGAAATTCAAACTAATGCTCTGAAGAATGCTAAAAATAACATAGGAACGTTGAACAAAAGATTCGAGCAAGCACAAGCGGATTTAAAAAAACAAAACAAAG
>JAJFMC010000412.1 GCA_021772365.1 Chlamydiota bacterium | reverse complement strand
ATGCTATCCTTGAAGGCGATACAGGCACCCAAACCTACAAATTCGAAGTTATATTGAGTAATCCAAGCTCTACAGACATCACGGTGGAATACACAGTCACTGACGGTCTCACACCACCAACTTACCCTCCAGGAGAAGGCCCTGCTACAACCGCTGATAATGATTATTCCGACCCTGCAACCACTGATGAAATCACTTTCTCTGCCTCGACAGGAGAATTAATACAATTCATCGACATTGATATCATTGGAGATTTTAAGCTAGAAGATAATGAGCTCTTTACCGTAACACTCACACAAATCACTGCCGGTAACGCAACAATTAATCCTAACTTCGATGTAGCTATCGGTGAAATCGCTAACGACGACGCTGTCCCTGCTGTCACCATCAATGACGTCACCCAATTAATTGAAGGAACGGATCCTGATCCTCAAAATAACAAAACACCATTCACCTTTACTATTAGTTTAAGTGGCCCATCCCATGAAGATATCACAGTTACCTACGAAACTATGCATGGCACAGCGATAGGGTTACCGATTGCTAACATCGACTTTGATCCAGTTTCAAGTACACAAGTTGTTATCCCTTCAGGACAAACTTCCGTCGATGTCACTGTCGATGTTTACCCTGACAATCGATTTGAGGATAACGAAACCTTCTTTGTCAAACTAACCGGTGTTACTGATAATGCCTGGATCCAGGATGATATTGGCGAGGGCATCATCAATAACGACGACGCCGGAACAAGTTCCTCTATTGCCACCCAAGTATGGGCAGATGTTAATGATAATGGAACCTTTGATCAATCCGGCAATCCAATTGAGAACGGTATTGGTGGAGTAGAAGTACAGCTTGTTCATGAAGATGGTAACGATACGGTTGTTGCGACAACTACAACTAATATTTTTGGAGAGGCATCCTTTACAGGTATCCAGTCTGACGGCGATGATTACTACTTACTATGGGAGATTCCACAGTTCTATTCTCCATCAACACATACAAGTACTAACCCATTAGATGCAAATAATGACAGTGATGCAGTTAACACCACTCCTCCTGTTCCCGATGGATTTATCAGATCTGACTCCTTTGTAATTAACCAAAATGAGCAAATCTCCAACGTTGATGCAGGTTTCGTCTTTGGTTCCAACGATCCAGAAACCGGTGGTGCGGCAATCAGTAATTTTGTTTGGAACGATCAAAATCACAACGGTATCCAAGATAACAATGAGCCTGGTTTAGAAGGCATCACTGTTAACCTCTATGCAAACGCTCTTGGAGCATCAGGGGTGGGAGCTGTTCATGTAGCTACAACGACTACAGATGCAAACGGTTTCTATGAATTTACAGAACTACCGGCAACGACAGATCTATGGGTTAGCCATACACCAACAATTATCTTCGTCGTTGACCTATCTAATAGTGCTTCTACAAACATGTTAGATGGTACTGTTTTACCCGACACGACCATTCTTCAGGCTGAAATTGACGCATTTACTGCTTTAGTCAACCAAATTAACGGTTTGGGAATTGGTGGTAACACGCAAATAGGAATTGTCGGATTTGGTAGTACAGCAGACAATGCAAATATGGATCCAACAGGTGGAACGACAATTGTGACTACCGCTGCCAATGCAGACCTTGACGGAAACTCTACTTCCGATGTGATTGATATCTTAAGCGGTCTAACGGCTGCTGGACTTGGTGTAGATGCCGATGGCAGTAACTACCAAGGAGCTCTAGTAAAAGTTAACACCATCCTTGGAAGCTTACCTGCTAGCCCTGAAATGTACAGCGTGCTAATGCTTACAGATGGACTACCCACTGGTAATGACTTTGTCACAGAAGCAACAACCCTAGCAGGTCTAGCCAATAACGTCCGTGTCTACGGGATTGGCGATGCAAGCACTTATGGTGATCCATTAGATCCCACCTATCAAGATCCAAGCAACGGCAACCCTTATACTACAACTTTGAGTGAGCAGGGCAATACGAACCAACCTGTTGAGGTAAATGTATCTCTCGAACGTGGAACACCTGTTGATTTTGATATTACCGTTTTACAAACTGATACTGGTATTGTACAACCTCTCGACGTCTACTTTTTAGAAGACTTAACGGGTTCATTTCGTGATGACATTGTAACATTTGACACTGTTTTCCCAGATATTATAAATGGTCTAGAAGAATTCCAAAGTGATCTAAATGTAGGATTTGGTTCTTTCCTTGACAAACCCATAAGTCCTTTTGGTGACCCTGGAGACTACATCTTCAAAAATGAATTTAGTATTTTACCAATGACACCTACAAATGAGACTGATTTAAATAATGTCGTTCATGGGCTTCAAACTGGTGGAGGAGGTGATGGACCTGAAGGCTCATTAGAAGCCCTTTTCCATGCAGGATTATCGCTTACTCCTAATACTGCTGATTCTGATGCACAGGGAACAGGCACATTTAGAGATGGAGCCTTTAAGGTTATCATCTTAAGTACTGATGCAGATGGACATAAGCCTCCACAAGGTCAAAATGGAAGTTATTTAATCACTATGGCTAATAATGGCGATTCAGTCATTGATAGCAATGAAGACTATCCCGATGTAGTGACACAAGTGAAAACCGCTCTCAATCTAAGCGATAGTGATCCTACAAACGATATTATCCCACTCTTCTTAGTTACAAGTAGTGAAGTAGATTTCTGGAAAGGAATTGTAAGTGACCTTGGAGTTGGAGAAGTAGAAGTGTTATCAGGTGACTCCAGCAACATTGTCGATGCTATCACAAAAGGTCTACAAGACATTATCAGTGATTTAACCCTAAATGTACAAAGTGACGATTATGTATATATACCCTTATCAGCAACAGCACCACAAAATCCTAACCCAAACTCTATTCCAAATGTTGAAAATGGTGAATCAGGTACCTTCAATGTCTCCCTTGAGCTACCGATAAACCAAGAATTCTATCGCAATGACTCCATCACAATCCTTAGTGATACTGAAATTAATGGTAATCCAGGAACCACAACTGTCAATGTCTTCAGTGAAAATGCTTTGGTAGAGATACAGAAAATTGACTCCGATGCCTTTATGGTCACAACAACAGATCAACTACAAGGCATATTTACAGGAATCCTTAACCCCGATAGTCCAGAGCCTGGACCTAACTTCCCAAGCTCATATTTCCTCGAGTTCAAGCAGCAAGATGGATATGTGCTTACCGCTCCTAACGTCGGTGGTGACGACACCATAGACAGCGATGCTGATCAAGTGACAGAGCGTACCGATCCATTTATCGTCGTAGCTCAAGAGAATAACGATACATACGATGCTGGTATGGCACTACCAGTCATCACCATCACAGGTCCTGCTAGCCCCATCGATGAAGGCGACTCAGGAATTACACCATTCACCTTCACCATCACTGTCGATTACATGGGTAAATACGACGTCGAAGTTTGGTATGAAACACTAGATGGCGATGGCACGCCAACCGGTTATGCTGCACTAGATCAAATTCTAACCGGTGAAAAGGACTACCAAGGCCTTGCTCAGGCACTGGCAAGTTTTGGAGCTGAAACCCCGACACCTGGCGGAACAAGTGTAACTCACACTGTGACAGTTGATGTCCTCGGTGATATCAAGTACGAGAAGGATGAAGACTTTAGAGTACAAGTATCGAACCCAACAAACGCTGTGATAGACGTTGACACAGCTTACGGAATCATCCAGAACGATGACCAAGCTCCTGAGATAAATTTGGTCCCAATAAACAGCACTACAGAGCTTGAAGGAACAGAGGGAAGACCTTTCTACGACAATATTATCACCTCCCCAGGTGAATATGCATTCAAGATCACACTCAGTAACCCAACCTATGAAGACCTCACTATCGAATACTTCACCGCTGATGGTACACCAATGGTCGGTTTTGACCCTGGATTGCTTGGTGATACTGACTATGTTGAAATCGCACAAGGTACAACGGTAACCATTCAGTCAGGCCTCATAGAAAGCGATTCATTTGCAGTCTTCTCCGTTGCTGATCCTAAGTACGAGAATAATGAGAATTTCAACCTTAACATCGGCGATGTCACGGGTAGTGACACAAAAACTGCGGGTGATAGAGGAGTTAATGGCGGTACAGATACAGTTGATTTATTTATCAATAACGATGACGATCCACCATTGATCATTATCAGTGATCCACAAGGACTAGAAGGCACACCACCTGGAGCAGCAACACCTCTAGTCTTCAATATAACGAAGCTTGGAGAAACAGCATTTGATCTTACTTTTGATGCAGTATTTGCTGACGGATCACCACTTATTCTACCACAACAGATGCCTGCGACAGGAAGCGGAGCTTTACAAGACTACACAGTCATTGGACCAACAACCATTAGTTTTGCATCAGGAGAGTATGATCAAATAATCGATGACAAACAAATGACTGTTAAAACGATTACCGTCGATACCATCCCTGACTTTATGCACGAGTTTAATGAAGTCTTTAACACCACTCTTAACCTTGATCCAAATACAAGCACCCCTGTCATCATTGGACCTGAGTATGACACAGACAACAGTATCTTGACAGGTGTTGGAACAATCTTAAATGACGATGATCCACCAAAAATCAGTATCGTCCCAACATCTCCAACATCTATCAACGAAGGGACAATTGGCGGACCAAATGAACCTCCTGGCGGAACACCTACTAATCCGGCATTTGGTACAGTAGACTTCGATATCGTCATGTCCAACCCATCATTTGAGAATATCACAGTATTCGCCGAAACATTTGATGGTACACTAGCGATTCAAAGCCTCGACTTCACAAATGAATGGGGTCCTGCTCAAACACCAGACAACTTATTCTTGAATGATTACATTCCAATCACCAATGATCAACCCATCGTGGTCTTTCAAACAGGTTCACAATTTGATCCGCTAACAGGTGAAGTTAGAGCATCATTCAGCGTCAGCACCAATGCTGACGACGTATTTGAATTCAACGAGTGGTTAACCGTTCAAGTGACTGGAGTTTCCGGTGACCAAGGTAACTTTGTTGAAGTAGACCCAACGATGGAGCTCTTCGAAGTAGAAATTGTTAATGATGACGAAAAACCGATCCTCATACTCTCTCCACCGGTTGGTATTGATGAAGAAACCCATCCTAATGGTACACCTACTCTCTATCAGTTCGATATAGAACGTTTAGGTGCAACAGCATTCGATACTGTTCTAACATCCAACACAGTATTTGCTTCTTCCGGCCCACTAGCCTTCCCTACTGACGATCCATTGACTGATAATGATTTCTTCCCAATCCTTAACAAGCAGAATACTATCTTTGCAAGCACCGACCACAGCGTAGTCGTTAACAATCTCGCAGAAGTAGGAGTCGTACCAGACAATAAACACGAGTTAGATGAAAAATTTGCTCTTAACGTTAAGGCCAGTGACAATTCACTAGTTGGCAATGCAAATTCCGAAGTCACTGAAGAGGCAACCATCGTCAATGACGACTTCGCACCATTGCTCACGATCAACGACGTCACCTTAGGTGAAGGAGCGGAAGGAAACAGTACCATATTCACATTTACAGTAAGACTGTCTAACCCAACTTACGACGATGTAGTATTTGGGGTCTCTACTGCCGACGGAACAAACCCTCCATTAGGACCAGACCACTTAGCACTTGTTGGTGATAACGATTACATTCCACTTCCTCCTGGATTTGAGATGACCTACCAAGAGCTCATTACTGATCCAGATAACCCAGTGTCACCAGCTCTTCTTAAACCTGTTTATATTGAGGTTCTTAACGATGAGAAACACGAGCTTACAGAGTCCTTCTACGTCAACCTAAACCCAACACAGGGAACGATCAATCAACAGTTCAACGATCTACAAGGTCAGGGTAATGTATTGAACGATGACCCAGAGCCAATCGTCAGCTTCACTCCGTTAAATAATGCCATTCCTGAGGGTAACACAGGTACTGTCCAGGTAGAATTAAGCATCGAACTTGATCGACCAACCTACCAAGACCTCACATTTGTCTATGGCACCAGTGACGGTGGCTCGGGTTTCGCACCAGCAACGGTAGGTGGTAATCCACAAAGTGGTGGTCAAGATTATCAACAAGCGCTAGGTCAGGTCACTATCCCTGAAAACGATACCCAGCGAAATGTGACAGTAATCATCAATAGTGATTTTGTATTCGAGCCAAACGAAGCCTTCACGTTGTCGATCTTAAACGTTACAGGTGATACTGACGCTCCACAACCCAAACTGAGTCAGATTATCGAGACCAGCGAAATCGTCATCATCAACGATGACTCACCATTATTCGTCATATCACAAACAGATAATGAGTTAGATCAGCTAGAGCTTAGGCCTGACGTATATTACGAATCTGAAATCATCCTATCCGGTATCCTAGGAAGGAATTTCTTCCCAGATATGAACATATTAGTTCCACGTCCAGGAATCGACCTCATTGAAGGTTCAGTACTACCACCGGTTATTATTTCTGAGTTGTTCGTTGAGTCTGAAGATGACGAAACTGTTAAAGGTTGGTTTGAGATCTACTTAAGTCTAAAACCAAGCCATCCAGTGACAATTAACCTTGACGGTGTAAACATGCCTGAAGGTGCATTGTCCACAGACTCTATAACCTTCGATCCCGAAGATTGGTACGTGGTTAAAAAAGTATATGTCACAGCAGATGCGGACCTTGATGTTCCTGATGGCGAGAATCAGATCATCGTGACTGATCCAGCTGTCAGTGAAGATAATAATTTTAGTGAATATGACCCTCAAGACTTAAATATAAACCAAGAGCTAGAAGATAAAAGCTTGAATGGTAAAGATGCACACCCACAAGAGTAAGGGGTACCTTTTCTGATACCACCTGCTCCCCGTCTTGAGGGTTACACTTTTTTTTCTTTTCCTTGTATTTAGTCCCGATTTAAAGTATTTATTTCAACATCACAAAATCAAACTGTAACTTGATACCATGACAATTACACAAAGCGGACCATCATTACCAACATATCCATTGACGTCACCTGAAATCCCAATCGACAAAAAAAAACCAGTGAATATTCCCCAGTTGAAGATCCCCCTAGAAAAAAAACAACATCATCAACCACCTCTTTCCAGTCCCTATGACACGGAAAAGTGTCTTCTCAATAGGATGCTGAAAAATCAACAATACGAAGATATTGTTGAATATCTAGAACAGCTACCTCACGGAAAAAGGCTGCATTGGTTAACAGAGAATGCCGGGTATCATGTCCCTCTCATGTTTGCCCAAGTCATCACTATGCTAACCTATGATGATGATTGCGACATTGAGGATATTGCTTGTACCATCCATTTCGCTGAACTCAGGATCAAACAAGATCTAGCATGCTATGGTTATAGTGAAGAGCTACAAGAAATAATCTCTGATCATATCCTCGATAGTCAAGTCGATAAAATATTAGATATTTTAAATAAACTTAGCCAGCAACTCATCAGTAAATCCTACATACTACACGAAATTGATAAATATCGCCTTGTTCTACCGATACCCCTCCACCAATTTGACAATGCTGCATGTCCTCCTGCATTGGATTGGCGAATATATTACCATGTTAATACAACTGTACCTTTATTGGAGAAAGTGAAAAAGTCATGGAATCACATACGACAAGAAGTATTGGAAAATTTTAAATTCACCTTGAATATTATAAATAGAAAACAGTTCTTTTCCATTGAGCAACTCACCCCTAGGCACTATGAGTGTATTGAGGCTTCTTGCGAATACCTAAACATAAATTTCTCTCACACCGATACCGTTCATTCAAACATTTTGGGCCTAGTCTTCAACCGTAACAAGCTCGTTTTTAATACAATCGACAGTATGCAAGTTAACGAAAACAATATCCTTATTGCTACCTTGCTACACGTGTGGTCTGAGAAAAACACCAAGCCTAAAAACGAGTGGCTAAAACGTAATGCGTATGGCCAGCACCCTATTCTATTACATGAATTAGGGATCTCTACGCTTGAACTAAATCCAACCTTTGAAGGCTTTAAGGAAGCATACGAATACATCCTGTTGGGAACTTTACGTGTATCAATAGATGCAGAGTGTGCTTCCGACGATCTGCTACAAGAGGTTCCATTGATCCTTAAAGCAAAATATATCGGACAACTGTTTCATCTTGCTCAGAAAAAATGCCCTCCCCTTGAGATGACCAAAATCCATTGGTGGGAGGAGTATGGAGCACATCAAACATTTAGTCAACATGTGGTAGATCGATTTCTCAAGGCCTATAACGATGAGAAGGCACGTCCAAACCCAGAATGGATTTTCACCCACAGCCATGGCTATGGCTCGTCTAAACAATACAATTATGAGACAATGAATGATTTTGCCTTTCCACATTGGCAGTGGAAAAAGCGACGCATGTCACTCATCAACACACTAAGAGCACTATCCGAAATTGCCCAATATAGACCGTAGACCCTGATTGCTAC
>JAJFMC010000411.1 GCA_021772365.1 Chlamydiota bacterium | reverse complement strand
CGCTACAGTCGTATCTGACGTGCTCAAAAAAGTTTTAGCTGCAGTTTGGGGTGGCAATCGGGGTCTTTGGGGCTCATTGATTCGGTTCATCCTTGTAAAAAAAAACTTAACATCCTTTTCGACCCTATTATACCGAAAAGTTATCATCAATTCCACAACGACCATCATTGTTCACAACTCAATCTTCGTTCCCTTCAGAACATAAGAGATTTGAGGTAATGGCAGTACATTTTTTACTTGTCCTCAACGACTTAAGATAAATTATTTTATTTTGTAAACAATATAGATTTTTCTTGATCTAGTTGTTCTGATTATCAGCGATTTAAAGCAAAACCGTAAAAATCATCGTGACAAAGTCCTTGCAGCCTATGTTTACACATGATAGCTTTTTACCCGTAAAAGGCCCTGACAACAGTGTGGAAAGGTTGTTTATAACTTTTGTTTTACACTTCCACATCAAGCTAAGGCTATTTATGAACAGACTTTGAACAATGGCTATGACGGCCATGACACAATACATAGACAACGGCAATATAAAGAAGCAGACAACAACGCAATACGTTAATGAGGACGCAATATGACGCTAGCAACTGACACGCGACAATCTTGGTCGCAATTTCTTGAGTATGTTAAAAAACATTGCTCAGCAACAGCTTACGGTAATTGGCTTAGCCCAATCAAGCTAACCGAAGCGACCGAAGACACTGTAACGCTCGAAGTACCTAACATTTTTGTTAAAGAATACCTCCTATCCAACTATAAAAAAGACCTCTGTGCCTTCTTCCCTGTCGACAAAATGGGTGAGCCATCCATTAAATTCGTTATTGCGCCTCCAGTTCCACAAAAAGCTTCAGCCCCAAAACAACCTACACCCGATAGCATCACCCCCCAGCCTACTCATGTCCCAAGAGATTATGTTGTCGATCTCAACCCCAACTATATTTTTGATAATTTCATCGAAGGACCATCCAACCAGTTCGTTAAGTCTGCAGCATGGGGTATTGCCCAACATCCTGGTCAGTCGTATAGTCCTCTTTTTATTTTTGGCGGTGTTGGCCTTGGAAAGACACATGTCCTCCATAGCGTCGGTCATCATGTCCGAAAGCACCATCCCAAGCTCAAGGTGCAATGTATTACAACAGAACAGTTTATCAATGACTTAGTCGACAGCCTACGTAATAAATCTGTGGATAAAATGAAGCGCTACTACCGTAACGAAATTGACGTTCTCCTCATCGACGATATCCAATTCCTAGAAAACAGACTGAATTTCGAAGAGGAAATCAGCAACACCATCGAAGCACTAATCAATCAGAAAAAACAAATTATCATCACTAGTGATAAACCTCCGTCGCAACTTAAGTTGTCTGAGCGACTCACCGCACGAATGGAGTGGGGACTCGTCGCTCATATGGGTGTTCCTGAACTCGAGACACGCGTTGCGATTTTGCAGTATAAAGCGCAAATGAAGGGACTGGATATCCCCCAAAATATCGCTTTTTATATTGCAGAACATATCTATAACAACGTCCGTCAGTTAGAGGGGGCCATCAATAAACTAAGCGCACACAGCCGTCTTCTCAACCTAGAGATTACGGAAAATATGGTCGAACGTGCTCTTCGCGAGATGTTCCAGGCACCGCATCAAGAAAGGATCAGTGTCGAACAGATCCTCAAAAGCGTCGCCTCGGTTTTTGATGTACGCATCAACGACCTAAAAGGGACAACACGGACAAAAGAGATCGCTCTTCCCCGTCAAGTAGCGATGTATTTAGCCTGTAAACTCATCAATGAATCGCTACAAATGCTAGGGGCTTCTTTCGGAAAAACGCACTCAACACTGTTGCATGCAAGAAAGAGCATTGAGCAGAAGATTCAAAAAGATGACCACCTTCGTCGACGAGTCGACATGGTGGAGAGAAATATTGCGGCGAGCGCTGCATAAAAAGGAAACATTTGTGACTGTAGAAAGTGCTACTTCATCTTGCGATGCAATTTTCATCGTACCCCCAGTGCTAAAGGGGGAAAAGCGAGAAGGATTTGGAAAAAGAGAATATTTCCCTTACTGGATGATAAGAGAGTGAGTGAAGCTTTGGGAAGTTTCCAAATCTTCATTACTAGTTCTGCAGAAGAGGCGATTTTTTAGTCTTCGTGATTAATCAATATTTTTTACAGGATGGGTAGGATAGGATATCACTATCCTGCTCACCCTGTAAAAAACTCTAAATAGAATGGCATTTAGTAATCACGTTTATTCGTGATAAACTGGGATAAAAATGGCACGATTTATAGAGTGTGAAAAGTTTGCGATTTGACTGATTTGTGTCACTCCACCATTGCCCCCTGACTGCAACCTTTCGTTGTCAACTTATCAGAGAAGAGACGACCAATGTTTCGCTATATCGACACGTCGTGCAAACCAGACGTCTTCTTTGCTACTCACAAAACCCAGGAATTTTCTCAATCCCGCAATTCTCCCCGGCCGCCCAATAAATCGTGGATGAAGACCTATCGACATCATCGCAGGATACTTTTCCCCTTCATTCCAGAGGGTGTGAAAGGCATCGATACAGTAAGTAGCAAAGTCATCAGCTAAGGTGAAGTTACCGCCTGCCATAAAACGCATATCGTTGGTATCAAAAGCATAGGGTAATACAATATGCTTTGTATCGCCAACCTCAACGATGTGAGGAAGGTCATCATCGTAAGCATCCGAATCATACAGAAAGCCCTCTTCAATCAGCAAACGCCGTGTATTCGGCGATGGAGCACCTTTTGTATGCCACCCGATTGGGCGCTCACCGCACGCTTCTTTGATCACTTGTATGGTCTTCTTAATGACTATCCGTTCATGATCTTCCGACATATTAGCATGCCCCTCCCACCGATAACCATGAGCCGCCAATTCGTCACCTCGCAGCACCGCATCTTGAGCTACCCATGGGCAGCGTTCGATAGCCCTCCCCGAGCAACTCAAAGTACAGGGTACGTTATATTGGTCTAAAAGCTCTATGATACGCCGGTAGCCCACTCGAGGACCATAATCAAAATGAGACTGGAGGCAGAAATTAGGAACACCTTCCACCTCCTCAATAATTTCGTAAATACTTTCATTTCTTTCATCACCATCGGCAAGCGACAGCTCCGCTCCAGCTTCGATATTAATGACAACGGAAATGGCGACGCGGGCATTACCAGGCCACTTAGGATCAAGTCGTTCCTCGCTATAACCACGAAAGTCTCTTGGATAGTTAATCATACTATTGTCCGCCATTACTATGATCCATTACATGGACAAGTGTCTAAAGAAATAATTTCCTTATTCGACGTGTCTGCACCAATCGTCTTCATCTTATTTTCAATATCGGTGTGCGAAAGGTAGATCACCCATGCCGTATAGCCTAATACAGGAAGTAACGCAATAGAGTTAGCAATAATCAACCCAACAGACGCCAAAGCCGCGCCAGAGATGAAATTAATGGTGCCTATCATCGCTAACCAAGCCGCTCCAGCTCCCATCAACGATTCCATCGTGAACCGGAAACAGCAGAACCTCTCTACCGCCGCACGATAGATCAGAGACCCACCCACCATAATCGCAGCAGTAGCAACCATAGGTAAAGGCATGTACACCATGGCACCGAACATGGTAAGGGTTCTAAAAAAATGGCATCCTATCAGGACGACTTTATATACTGTCGGATGTTTATCGAGAAAATCCCCTACGTTGTTGTACATTTTTTGGATGAAATTCACTTCAGATTGAGTAGTCTTTTCGATAGCAGTCATAATATCTCCTGAAAATTTAATGTAAGGAAGATATTAGTCATTATAGAAATATCTTGTCAACAACTTGGGATTTCCCAAAATTCATTTGTTCAGGTAAACTAATGCAGCCTTACATGAACACTCGAGGATCATTATGGATTGGAATACAGCAGAAGTTGGTGATATATACAAAAATTTCAAAATCACAAAAAATCACAATATCAAAGAAATCAATAGCCGTGTCATAGAACTCACACACATTTCTACTGGTGCATCTGTCATGCACATCGCCAATGACGACCCCGAAAATCTATTTTGTTTATCTTTCCAAACCATCCCCTCCACATCAAACGGGATAGCACATGTCCTGGAACATACCGTCCTTTGCGGTTCAGAAAAATTCCCTGTGCATGATCCATTCTTCTGCATGACCCGACGTAGCCTCAACACTTATATGAATGCCTTAACTGGAAGTGACTTCACCTGCTATCCAGCTGCTACACAGATAAAAAAAGATTTTTATAATTTACTAGATGTGTATCTAGATGCAACCTTTTACCCAAAACTCGAATACTTCAGTTTCCTACAAGAAGGTCACCGACTCTCTTTTGCCGACGAGAAAAATACCAACTCACCCCTTACCTATAAAGGAATCGTCTATAACGAAATGAAAGGAGCCCTTTCCTCACCAACTACACGTTTGCATGAAACCATCCACTCTGCCCTATTTCCTAAAACGACATACGGTGTGAATTCCGGTGGCGACCCCAAAAATATTCCATCCCTCACCCATCAAGAGCTCAAAGAGTTTCACGCACGCTACTACCATCCCAGCAGATGTCTGTTTTTCTTCTACGGTTCTTTTCCACTTGACGAACACCTCAACGTCATTGCCGAGCACGTTTTAGATAATAGTGATAAAAAAGAACCCCTACCTCCTGTTTCGACACAAAAGCGATTTCACCGCTCAAGACGCATAGAGGCAACATACCCGCAAAATGACGAAGGAAATTCCGAAGACCAAGCCTACGTAGCATTCTCCTGGCTAACCACCAACGTCCTCGAGCAAGAGGAAATCCTTGCTCTATCTATCGCAGAAATAGCCCTGATGGATACAGATGCCTCCCCCCTCAAGAAAGCACTCATAAAATCAGGCCTCTGCACACAAGCTTATGCCTACCTCGATCCGGATATCTATGACGTGCCATTCATTGTCACCTTGAAAGGCTGCAAAGCCTCTAGTGCCGACACTTTAGAAAAATTGCTATTCGATACGATGCGGTCCATCGTTGCCAATGGCATCCCCAAAAAACTCATTGATTCAGCCATGCATCAGCTAGAATTCCACCGGTCGGAGATCACAGGTGATAGCGCACCCTATGGCCTCTGCCTATTCATGCGCTCTGCTCTCATCAAACATCATGGTGCCGATCCAGATGAAGGACTATGCATTCATACACTATTTGAGCGATTAAGCAAGAAGCTCGAAAAAGATGAAAACTATTTCGAAACCCTCATCCAAAAACACCTCGTCGAAAACAACCACTTTTTACGCGTAGTCATGACCCCCGACCCCAAGCTCCCACAAATAGAAGCACAAGAGGAAGAAGAGAAACTTAAAATCATCAAGGAAGGGCTATCGAAAAAAGAAATAGAGAATATCGTCGAACAAGAAGAGCAGTTGAAACAGTTCCAACAAAAGCAGGATGAAGAAGATCACAATATACTCCCAAAACTCACTGTCGATGACATCCCCAAAAAAGCACATGAATATCCTCTAGATCATTACAAACACAATCTACTCGATGTGTACCATCACGAAACCTTTACAAACTCCATCGTCTACGCCGACCTCATCTGGCAGGTGCCCAAGTTTCAGGAATCCGATATGTGGCTCCTGCGACTCTATACGACCCTCCTCCCACAAATGGGCTGCGGGGGAAGGGACTACCATGACAACCTAGAGTTCATCCAAGAAAACCTCGGAGGATTTTCTACCTACCTATCCCTGAATATTCAAGCGGATGACTGTAACGAATACTGCCCCACCATTCACGTCAAAGGGAAA
>JAJFMC010000042.1 GCA_021772365.1 Chlamydiota bacterium | reverse complement strand
ATAGGGGAAGGAAGGAATATCGCTCATGTGAATCCCGGCACATACAATGCGACCACCTTTTTGCAGGTGTCTTAGGGCTTCGGGTACCAAGCTCCCAACAGGAGCAAAAATGATCGCTGCTTCAAACTCTTCAGGTGGTGTTTCACCCGAGTGTCCGACCCATGATGCTCCCAACTGTTTCGCCAATTCTTGCGCATTCTCGTCTCTTTGACGAGTAAAAGCATACACTTCTTTTCCTTCGAAGCGCGCCAGCTGTATTAATATGTGAGCGGAAGCTCCGAATCCATAAAATCCAATTCTTTTGGCGTCGCCCGTCATCTTATATGACCGATATCCTATTAGACCCGCACATAGCAAGGGTGCTGCTTGAATATCGGGGTATTCAGAGGGAATAGGTAGGCAGAATTGTTCGTTGGCGACGCAATACTCTGCGTAACCACCATCCACCTGGTAACCGGTATAGGTCGACTTACCGCACAAATTCTCTCTTCCGGAATCGCAAAACCCGCAGTTTTGACAGCTGTGGTTTAGCCATGGCACACCGACTCGTTGTCCGGCACTGAGGGTGGAAATTTCTTTTCCAACCTCTTCGATAGTGCCCACTATTTGGTGACCGATGATAAGTGGAAGTTTGGGTTCTTTTAGGTCGCCGTCGACAACGTGGAGATCGGTTCGGCAAACTCCACAGGCATGGACTTTGATAAGCACCTGCCTTCTTTGTGGCCTGGGCTTTGGAATCTCCCTCAGTACTAGAGAGGTGTGTTGTTTTTCGAGGACCATTGCGCGCATAAAATTACACCCTAATGATGATATTATTTGTTATAATTTTTTGAATGGAATTAATCAAGCGGAATGGCTGGAATTTTTTTTCTAGGAAGGTTGCAATCTATTGCTCAACTTAAAATAAACAATTAACAGAATGTACTGAACGGTTTCTTTTCGACTCAACGTCTCGTTCGTTTTTTTACAGGATGAACAGGATAGATAGGATATATACTACTATCACTTCAATCTGAGAATTTTTCCTGCGCTGGCATCCCGATCTTGCTCATCCTGAAAAAATTCCTAAATAGAATGGCATTTAATAATCACGTTTATTCGTGATAAACTGGGGCGTGAAATGACACGATTTACAGAGTGTGAAAAGCTTGTGATTTGACTAGTTTGTACCATCCCAGGTGTAACCCAATATCATTGAATTAAAATAATTAAGGTTCTTCTGAAAATAACTCACCAAAACCGAATAGGTCGCGCGTAGCGCTTTGGAGTAAAACGAGGAATCGTTTTTTTTAATAATTCGGAAATGTTTACTAGATTCAAGTAATTAATTAAGAGTTTGTTAAGATTGTGGAATTAATATATTCGTATTTGATACAATGCCCTCTTAAATCTTAAAATTAAGAGAGGTAACCCCTTGACTTCCATCGGAAATCTTAAAACGGTTCATCAGCAGTTCGACATACTCAGTTCCCTAAAGGAAAATGAAAGAATTCATGTAAAATGGAGAGGATACTCCAAATACAAAGCACCCGATCGCATTCTTAAAGACTCAAAAAACGTCGTTTTAAGAGGCTTTCACCACGTCATTACTTTTGCCATGAAAATCATTCAAGCGTTTGGGCGATTACTCACTTTCCAGTCTACAGGAAAAGAAATCGTGTCTTTGAAGAAACTTTCTAAAAAGACGGTGGCGATTTGCGATCACTTAGAGTTAACAAATGATCCTGATGCAGCCTTCTATAAAAAACTCAATGTCCTTGGTAAGGTACATGATGCAATGGAAGAGACTCTACAGTCAAAAACTTTAGAAAAATACCAAGAAACTGTGAGATCAGGAAATCCTCAGCTGTTCAAAGGCAATAAGAAGAAACGTGAGAAATACGCAAAAGATGTCGAAGAAATTATCGGCGACTTGCAAAAGAATGTGGCTCCCAAGGTTGGGAACCTAATCGATCAAATCGAAAGCTCGTTATTTCAAAAAGACAGGGAAAAAGTAACCCACGCCCTCGACAGTTATCTAAAAGGCGCCAAACACAAATCACTGGCTTCCGAAGAGAATAACTACTTCACAGCAAAAGCTCTTCGTGATGTGATGTATAACCTTTACGGAAAAGATGCTTCAGAGAAAGCACTTAAACGTTATGGACTTGATAATGCTCGAGCAATTAATGAAAAAGAGTTACAGATTGTCGTTACTGGCATGCTTGCAAATCTGACGCTTAGCGATTTAAAAAGTATCTATAACAACCGTTCCAAAGAATTGCTTCACATTTCAAAGCTTCACAAAGACTCACCAAAAAAGTTCGATGATCTAAGTCAGCAAGAGGTCTGTGAGTTTATGGGCGATCTTTGCTCCATCGTACATAAGCAGTTGCGTGTTGGCAAAAAAAGCCCACATCTCAATCAGCTTCGCCACGACAAAATTCTGTTGAATTACTTTCGACTGATGAATCACTACCATCCGGAGAAAACAGCTCCAAAAGGGACAGTAGATATTAGCCGATTTGCTTATACCGAATATCTATCACGTTATATGACTTACAGTTTATTTAATGATGACAAAGCAAACTTTCCTGACGGCATTTTAATTCCACTTTTCGATACGAAAGGGAATTTGGTTCTCAAAGAGGCACATACCATTGTTTCGAAAAATGGTCTCCATGGTGTTGTCTTTAAGCCCGCTATTGTTGAGGAATGTGTGCGACCCGATTTACAGGTGGCTTTCAGAGGAACGTACTGTTCGCAGTCGATGTTGCGGGACCTCAGTTTTACAGAAAAAGAATTCTGGTATGGATTCGAGGGTCCAGGACGTAGGAGTTTTCGGAAGTCGGAAAATGAAATCATTGAGAATGTTATGAAACACTTCGATGGTCTTTACAAACAATCTGGTGAAAAGGTCCGAGTTGAGTTTTTGGGGCATAGCCTTGGAGCTTCCGATGCCCAAAGGGCCCTTGAGAAGTTTACAGATCACGTCGTTGGAAATAGTGGTGAACAAGAGAAAGTGGCTGCGATTAAGTTGTTTGCCTATAACTCTCCATCTATTGAGAGTGATGTGGCAAAACGATTTATTAAAAATGTATATAAGACACCTATCAATTTCAAACTCCGTTATTTCGATGCTGATAATGACCCAGTACAGGGTGCCGGAAAAGTGCGTTTAGGATATAGAAGCAAAGAATCTTACTTGCCTGAAAATCTTTACGCTTCATGTTATCGGTTTAATAGAAACCTCGATGAGAAAATTGAGATGATGGCCGCGAATTTTTTCAAGAAGCTTAAGTTCTGGAGTAAGAGGGCATCAACGGCACATACAGCACCATTTTTCTGTGGTATCTATCCTAGTAAGAAGATAAAAAATATGACATATATTGATGAGGTTGTCACGAATCACCCGAAAGATAGCAAAATGCGTTTCGGTCCGAACCTAGAGGTTGTTGCTGAAATGTCTAGCGATGAAGAAATTAATGAAACAATGCGAACGCCTATGTGGTATGTTGCTAGGAAAATCAAGAGAGCAAAAAATAAGTTTTTGGGCTTTTTCTCTTATAGACGAGAAGCAACAGCTAGATAATATTATTGATTTGAATCGACAGTATGGTGTATCAGGATCTCATATCAAAGGAGTGCACCATATGGGATCGCCAGCAACAATACAAAAGCTAAAGTATTTCGATGTCTATTCAGAACACAGTAATGACCTCGATGAAATCGTTTCAGGAATGAGCAAAGGTAATAAATCGATTTCTCCAAAGTTCTTCTACGACGAGAAAGGCTTGAAAATTATCGATGCCGTCTACGAACTCCCTGAATATTATCTGACGAGGACAGAGAAGCAGATCCTTGTGCAAGCAAAAGAAGAGATCTGCAGCTTAATCGGTAGCGATTCTGTAATTATTGAGCCAGGCAGTGGAAATTCTGACAAGGTTCGGATTTTCTTAAACGATCTGCAGCCAAAAGCCTATGTTCCGATGGATTTTTCGAGTGTATACTTAAAAAAAGTCGGAGAGTCACTTCACGGTGAATTCCCTTGGTTGGATTTGTATGTAGTATGTACTGACTATGTTCATGAGTTCAAGCTACCTGATCAGTTACCCAATGGAAAACGAGTCGTCTTTTTCCCTGGGTCGTCTTTAGGAAATCTGGAGCCTAATGAAGTCATTTCCTTTTTGGAGAGCCTTGCTAAAGGTGTTGGTAAAGGTGGAGGGCTTCTTATTGGTATCGATTTACAAAAGGACAAAGACGTTGTTGAATTGGCATACAATGATCCTAAGGGGGTCTGTAAGGCATTTTACTTAAATGTTTTTGATCGCCTTAACGCTGAGTATGGTGCTAATTTTCAGGCTGACAATTTCCAATATAAGGTCAGCTATAATGAAGAATTTGCTCGCGTTGAAAAATATCTCGTTAGTAATCAGAAACAAACAATTAATATCGGCTCAAATTTTTTCGAGCTCGAGACCAACGAGTCTATCAGAGCGGAAAACTCCTATAAATTTACAGTGGATCAGTTTCATGTACTTGCTGAAACTGTAGGATTCTCACCTGTACGTGTATGGACAGACTCTCTAAATCTTTTTAGTATCCATTATCTCGAAGTGGTCTAAATCTGATCGTAGCTACCGTCTCGGCGTGAGTCGCCCCAGCCATTGTAATCACCACTGACGACGTGGACACCTCCGAAGTAGAGGTGTTTGATGTCCCAGATGCGGTAATTGGGATATTTCAAAGTGAGAACAGTTTCAAGTTCTTTAGAATGGAAAGGCTCCATTTGCAAAGATCCCGTCTCATTAAAGTGTAATCTTGGTGCTTCGACAGCATCTTTTAAACTCATACCTTCATCTAACAAGTTCCAAATAAACTGCAGAAGCGCAGAACGTATGCGATTGCTCCCTCCTGAACCAAAACTAGCAAGCAAGTCGTCGCCCTTTCTAATAAATGTTGGTGCCATCATAGAACAAATTCTAGAGCCGGGCGTTGTGGGGTGACCAAAAGGTTGGTGGAGGTCTTCTTCACCCATCATATTGTTCATGAGAATACCTGTGTTGGGATAAAAGTATCCTGAACATGTACCTATTGACAGCGACATGCTCGCGATATTTCCCCAAGAGTCAATGACATTTAGGTGTGTCGTTCCTCCAGTCGCAAAAACGGGTTGTAGGTTCTTGAGAATCTCCGCACGGTAGAGTGATTTTTCTAATTGATCCATTTTTGAAATATCTTCAGATAATGAATCTTGCAGCCCTTGGCAGACAGTCGGACCGCCAACGGAAGGGTCATTGTTTGTTACGATGGTATAACCTTTATAGGGGTAGACTAAAGGTTCTCTTTCCTGCACGCGATAGGCTAGTAGGTCATCTTGAGTGATGGCTTCTTCGACTTCTTCAAGAAATTGTTCCGTTCCAGCTCCCTCGTAAAGTGTATCGATCCATGCATCGAAAGAACATAGCTCCAGAAACTCTTTAAGAAGGGGGTTATAATGGTTACCATGTTGATCGTGTAAGTGTTCCCGCCCGTACTGAGTTCTATCAATCATGGGTTTCAGGGACTGGAGGAAAAATTCCATTGAAGGAGTTAACTGAATACCTCGTTCTAGAGCTTCGATAGCAGGAGAAACTAGTATATCAAGGTCCAAAGAACACTGCTCTGCATAGCATTTCTGAAATCCTCGTATTGTTCCATGAACACCCAAAGAACCTATGCCTACTTGAAATATTTGAGAGGTACCGGAAAAATTTACCGAGACTTTCTCTGGTTGAGGTCTGAAAAATGTTGAAGCGTTCAGTCCTGGGTGGTTTACAAAAAAATCGTAAATGAAATCTTTTCCTTTATCGGCTCGATGCCCAAGAAGAAACCCACCACCGCCTAGCGAACTAAATCCTAACTCTACCGCAGTAGAAACAAATCCGGCACTCAATATTGCATCAAAGGCGTTGCCGCCCAGTTGCAACATTCTCAATGCTGCTTCGGTAGCTAATCGGTGCCCCGATGATACCACACCACTCATCTCTAATTATCCTCCTGCCAAAAACTGTTGATCTCTTCAAGGGTCTTCCCTTTTGTCTCAGGGATAAATCGATAGACGAAAATAACGGTAATGACACTCACAGCAGCGTATAGTAAAAATGTGATGCTTGGACCAAACCCGTGGAGAATAGAAAGGAACGTCATTGAAACTAAGAAGTTAGAACCCCAATTTGCTAGGGTCGCACAGCTCATAGCGACACCTCGGACTTCTTGAGGGTAAGCTTCGGAGATGAACAGCCAGGCAATAGGGCCGAGTCCTATCGCGAAACCTGCAATATATAGAAACAAGCTTCCGTCATAGAGCCAGGACAACCACTCTTCAAACATGGGAAATGCACTGCCAATCCCTAAAATTGCTAAAGCAAGGACCATGATCGATGTACCTATTAAAAGAAGGGGTCTTCTTCCCCAGGTGTCGATAAGGAATAAAGCGACGACTGTCATGAGTACATTGACGGTGCCGATTCCTACAGTGGCGAGGATCGCTGCAGCATCGCTTTGTTGTCCCGCTGTAGAAAGGATGGTTGGCGCGTAGTAAATAACTGTGTTAATCCCTGTCACTTGCTGTAAAATTGCCAGGAAGACACCGGCGAATACAGCGGGTCGTACCGACGGCTCGAAGAGTTTCTTGTAGTCGTTGAATTTCACTCTTGCACGCAACTGTATTTTACTTAATGCTCTGTCTATCTCTTTTTGTGAGCTCCCGATTTTTTCGAATATATTCATGGCTTGGTCTTTTCGCCCTTTGCTGAGAAGCCAGCGGGGGGTCTCGGGAAGGAATAGCATAGCGATGAATAATATGGAGGCTGGTATTGCGGAGATTCCAAGCATCATACGCCAGTTCTGTGAATAGGAAAACCAGTAGTCTACGCCAAAAGCACATAATATCCCGATCGTTACCATTAATTGGTTGAGCGCTACACATACACCTCGAATTTTTGGTGGTGATAATTCTGATACGTACATAGGTACAGAAAGTGAGGCGATACCGATGGCAATACCCACGAACAACCTTCCTACTATCAGGGTCTCGAAGTTGGGAGCTAAAGCCATGAGTATAGCTGCGAAAAAAAAGATGGCGGCAGCAAAAATAATGGCCCTCTTCCTTCCAAATATATCAGCGATGGCGCCGGCGAAAACTGCACTACACGTCGCCCCTAGTAGGAGGATGGCAACGGTAAGCTCCTGTTGGAAGATGCTAAGAACGAAGTCTTTCTTAATGAATAGCAAGGCTCCTGAGATCGCACCGGTATCGTAACCAAAAAGAAAGCCTCCAAGACCTGCTAGACAAGCGATTAGGTAGATGAGAAAGGGCTTTTTTCTTTGTACAGCCATAAGTCATGCCTATAAAATAAGATGTTTAATTATTCGTAACATAACCATTAGAACAACGATGTTCAAGAAGAAAGATTTATATCGATTACAAAACCGATATTCCGTAGTTGTTTTGATAAGTCAGGTTAGAAAATTATTGCATAATCTGGAAGCAAGGTTCATATATAAAATTTACTTCACCTAAACAAACGGGGGCACCGCATGGAAACTTGGCGGACATCTCTTAAATTATCTGTAGCTCTGATGTTTATGGGAATGCTTTTTGCTTTTCCAGGTCACTCACTTCAGGCTCAACAGGCTGAACCGTACAAAGACGGTCCGGTTCACGAAGCATATCTCACACCTTCAACAGAAGGTGGAGTTGTCTTACAATCAATCGCTAAAGCACCACCACCTACGATAAACGAACAGCAACCTCCTAAGTGTCATAGCGAAGCTATCTGGATCCCAGGATATTGGTCATGGGTCCATAATTTGAACGATTTTGTCTGGGTTAGCGGGGTATGGAGACGTCCGCCTCCTGGACATATTTGGATTCCAGGGTATTGGAAAAATTTTGATGCCGGATGGGCATGGGTACGAGGGTTGTGGAGTACCGTAGCAGAGCACGACCTCAAGTACATTAACGAACCTCCTCCAAGCCCTAAAGAAGAACAGATCCCAACAAAACCGGGAGATAACTATTTCTGGATGTCTGGATACTGGAACTACGACCATGGACCTTCCAAATATACCTGGTTGGGTGGTACTTGGACAGAGTTCGATGCCAGCTGGGTATATACACCGGCATATTATTTGTGGCGTCCGGGTGGGTATATTTTTATACCTGGATATTGGGATCTACCTATAGAATTACGTGGCTGTGCGTATACGCCAGTGACGATACCACCAGCTATAAGGTCGACGATAGTATACACACCTTCGATAGTGTTGCAGCCTGATGTGGTTATCAGGTGGGCATTCTTGTACTACCCTGATTTCAGTATATTTTTCTGGCATCACTGGCATTTCCACCCAGGGTTCTGGGGCGGATGGTGCTGTGTGCCACCATGGTGGAATTGGAATACTTGTTGGTGTTTCAATTGGGCCGATTCGTGGGGATTATGGTGGTGGTGGACTCACCCAGGGTTCGGACACCCTTGGTGGCTACAATTTTCTATGGCCAACCACATCCCTCCTCCGCCATGGTTACTGCTTAACATGATGCAGAATATATTGGGACCCCCGATTATACTTCCTTTTGGAGTGGTGCCACCGTTCGCATTAATCAATGCTATTGGTGGAGATGTGCCTATCATGCCTAACGATCCTGAGGATTTAGAGGATATCTTTGATAGGCTAAAACCATTGTTCCCCGAAAATCAAACGCCTCTGAGACCAAATGGTAATGAGACGGATCTCGACAAGCCTTTACCACGTCCTGATATAGGTGACAAACCCGAACCTGAGGATACCTCGGTAACACCACCACCGAAACCTCCATCATCACAACCACCGATTACTAGACCTCCTCAGTCGTATGTTCCAAAACCCCCATCTGTAGTCGTTCCTCCAATACTACCACCGCGTCCTCCTCCGCAGTATTTACCACCGATTCCTAAACCTCCAAGGTACACTCCACCGTCCTATCACCCACCGCGTCCAAGACCAGACCAGCAGCATAGACCTTATCCTCGGCCACAGCCGAGGCCTTATCCAAGACCATCGGTACCTCAACCGGAGGTGACACCGCCAAGAATACCTTGGCCACAGCCTGGAAGGAGACCTCCTTCGGATGATTATATTCCGGATAAACGGCCTCCATCACAGACATATCCACCATCGCAGTCGAGACCACGTGGTGAGATTGATGTTCCTCGAACACCGATGCCTGGCAGTTCAAACAGAAAGCCACCGTCGATGAATCGTACTCCGCAGATCCAAAGAAATTGGGGGCAGTCTCAGATTCAACGACAGCGGCCTCAGATTCAACGACAGTCGAATCAACCGAGGATCAATCCTAATTCGATCAGACGTGTACAGCCTGGTCCGAGACAGACACCTCCTCCTCAATCGGGTCCATCTAGGAATGAGATGTACTAAGTCTGTGAATTGGAATTGAAAAGACCATTCCGGAGGTACGGGTAACGTGCCTCCGGATTTTTTTTATCTCTTGATGATTTGCATTAATCATAAATAAATACCGGTTTTCAGATGTGTTTCGATGCAGAGATTCAAGTGGAACCTTGGAGTGACAAAACTGCTTTTGTCTTTATTGAAGAATCCTATATCGAATTGAGCTCTCTCAGCAAAAAGGAAAAAGCTGTTTTACCCCTCAGACCCTGATTGCTACCCCAAACTTGTCGTAAACGGTCTTTTTTGCGCCCAGATGCGTAGCCTCGATTTGAAGGTAAGGGTTCAACCCCTTACCGAAAATCGAGGCTACGCAGATGGGTG